>NZ_JBHUWW010000038.1:0-60792 GCF_042669755.1 Kitasatospora sp. NPDC057223
CCCGGATCCGGGAGGCGCCCTCGGGCGTTTCGGCCAACAGGCCTACGGGCCTACGGACCGACGGGCCATGGGCCCGGTAACGGCCCCGGCGGGTGCTCAGCCCGCCAGCGCCGACCTGACCGCGGCGGCGACCCGGCCACCCTCGGCCAGCCCGTCCACCTTGGGCTTCACCAGCTTCATCACCGCACCGATGCCCCCGGAGCCGCTGGCACCGCTCTCCGCGACCGCCCCGGCCACGATCGCCGTGAGCTCCTCGTCCGAGAGCTGCTTCGGCAGATAGCCCGCCAGCACCTCACCCTCGGCCCGCTCACGCGCGGCCGACTCCGTCCGACCCGCCTTGTCGAAGGCCTCGGCCGCCTCCCGGCGCTTCTTCGCCTCCCGGGCGATCACCTTCAGCACCTCGTCGTCCGAGAGCTCCCGCTTCGCCTTGCCCGCCACCTCCTCGCTGGTGACCGCGGCCAGCGTCAGCCGGATGGTGGACGAGACGAGCTCGTCCCGGGTCCTGATGGCAGCCGTGAGGTCCTCATGCAGCTGCTCCTTGAGCGTCGTCATGCCCCGAGTCTCGCACCTGGCGGAACGGGCCGCCCCGGATTAACCTCCGCGCCGCCCCGCACCCCGCCCGGATCCGCGCAGGCCCGGCGGCCCGTGCACCGGCTGATCCGCCGTCTGAGAGCATGGACCGATGCGACCGCTGTACTCCGTCCCCCTCGGAATCGCCGCCACCGGCGCCGCCTGCCTCGCCTACTCAGCCGGCTACGAGGTCCGCTCGTTCCGGCTGCGCCGGGTCGACGTACCCGTGCTGCCCAAGGGCGCCCGGCCCATCCGGGTGCTGCAGGTCTCCGACATCCACATGGTGACCGGGCAGGAGAAGAAGCAGCGCTGGCTGAAGAGCCTCGCCGGGCTCCGCCCCGACCTCGTCGTGAACACCGGGGACAACCTCTCCGACCCCCACGGCGTCCCCGCCACCCTCGACGCGCTCGGACCGCTGATGCAGTTCCCCGGCGTCTACGTCTTCGGCTCCAACGACTACTACGGCCCCGCCCGCAAGAACCCGGCCCGGTACCTCTCCGCCCTGCGCAGCGGCGTCCACGGCCTGAACAACCCCGACGGCAGCGGACGACGCGGCATCAGCGGTGCCGTCCACAACCCGTGGGAGAAGCTCCGCGACGGCTTCGACGCGGCCGGCTGGCTGGACCTCACCAACGCCCGCGGCCGGCTGCCCGTCGGCGGCCTCGACATCGAGTTCACCGGCCTCGACGACCCCCACATCCGGCGCGACCGCTACACCGAGGTGGCCGGGGGCCCCGCCGCCGACGCCGACCTCTCGGTGGCCGTCGTCCACGCGCCCTACCTCCGCGTCCTCGACGCCTTCACTGCCGACCGCTACCCCCTGATCCTGGCCGGCCACACCCACGGCGGACAGCTCTGCGTCCCCTTCTACGGCGCCCTCGTCACCAACTGCGACCTGGACGCGAAGCGGGTCAAGGGCCTCTCCACCCACCAGGCCGGCGGCCGGCTCTCCCACCTGCACGTCTCCGCCGGCTGCGGCACCAACCGCTACACCCCCGTCCGCTTCGCCTGCCCGCCGGAGGCCACCCTCCTCACCCTCGTCCCGGCCCCCTGACCCGGCCGCTGACCTGCACCGACGGCTCGCCGGGAATCGGATTTCGTCTCCCGGCGAGCGTCCGGTAGAGTTCTACTCGTTGCACCGGAGACGGAGGCAACAACAGCAGGACCGGGGTGTGGCGCAGCTTGGTAGCGCGCTTCGTTCGGGACGAAGAGGCCGTGGGTTCAAATCCCGCCACCCCGACCCAGTAACACCAGCTCAGGGCCGGTGTCCCGCAAGGGACACCGGCCCTGACTGCTTCTCCCAGGGTTCTCGGGAGAATCCTGGGAGAAGTTCTTGGCTATGGGCGTCTCCCGGCCGCCCAAAGGGTTCGTCGCTCGCGAGCGGCCAGGCGCCGCGGCCGGCGGGTGACACCCCGTCATGCGGTGGCAGCGCGGGACACCTGTACTTGTGACCGCCACCACGCCACGGCGCACAACTACAGCTGTCAGTGCGCCGGGGTACGCTGCATGGTCGCCATCAAGCGACCGTCAGAGCGGGCAACCGAGCTCATCGAGCTCTCGCACCGTCGCCCCGTTACGACAACCAGGAGATCCAAGTGCAGCCCACCAAGATCGTGGATCTGTTCGCCGGCCCCGGTGGGCTCGACGTGGCAGCGGAGAAGCTCGGCATCCCCACAGTGGGTGTCGAATGGGACTCCGCCGCATGCACCACGCGCCGCGCCGCGGGCCTGGGGACGGTTGAGGGCGATGTCCGCCTGTACGGGCCGTCCGACTTTCCCGACGCGGACGTGCTGGCCGGAGGCCCCCCGTGCCAGACGTTCACCGTCGCCGGCACGGGCGCCGGGCGTAAGGCGCTCGACGAGGTACTGAAGTTCGTCGAACGGATCGTCGCGCGCGAGGACCGAGAGGAGATCGAGAAGGATCTCTCCAAGCTCGACGACGAGCGGACGGGGCTGGTGCTGCGACCCCTCATGTGGGCTCTCGATGCCATCGACAAGCTCGACCGGCCTTACAAAGCGATCGTCCTTGAGCAGGTCCCAGCCGTCCTTCCGGTGTGGGAGGCGTACCGGAAGGCGCTGATCAACGAGGGCTACGAAGCAGAGTGCGGCATCCTGCATACCGAGGCCTTTGGCGTCCCGCAGACCCGCCGCCGAGCCGTCCTGATCGCCCGGTATGGCAAGGATCCGGTGACGCTGCCAACTGCAACCCACCGCATCTACCGCAAGAGCGTTGCACGGGACTCCGGAGACTCGAACCTGTTGCCGTGGAGGACGATGGCAGACGTCGTCACCCGTCCGACCACCTTTGAGGTCATCTCCAACTACGGCACCGGCGGCGACCCGAAGGCCCGTGGACGCAGGCGCTCGGATGAGCCGTCCGCCACAGTCACCGGAAAGATCTCCCGCAACCGTGTGGTCGGCCCCGACAAGTCCGAACTCGACCGGTTCTCCTTTTCTGAAGCCGGCCGGCTGCAGACCTTCCCGACCGACTACCCGTGGTCCGGGCGCGACATCGGCCAGCAGATCGGCAATGCTGTCCCGCCGCGACTCGCCCTGCACATCCTCTCCGCGGCCTTCGGTTGGCCCTCACCGTCCGAGACCCTCCTCCAGAGCCTCACCACATGGACCCCGTCCGGCCCATGAGCCCATCGGCGCGGACAAGGCCGTAGGGGTGGAGGAGTACCAGGAGGCTTGAACCGGGCGACAGGAAAGGTTGGGCATCCCCGGAACGGGGATGCCCTGGCAATCGGCTACTCCGCCTCGCAATCGTGGGTGGATCCAGCCGCAGTCCCCTGCCCGTCGATCTCCCGCGTATCAGGAAGATCAGGCGCAGGATCGGTCGACGGATCATTCCTGCCAGCGCGCGCCCAGAACTGGCCATCCAGTGAGAACTTGGCCCGCTCGTCCTTACACGTGACAGGAACAAGGCGGGTAGAGATCCACTCGCCCTTGATCGGTACCGGCAGTTCGAGCGCACGGGCGACATGTGGGTGCGACCCTTGATGGCCCAGGATGACGATGCCCTGCGGGCTCACCTTCTTCCTTGCGTCGCGGACCCGCTTCGGAGCGTCATCCTGCTGGGCGACGGTCAACACTGTCGGACGGCCGACTATCCGGTTCTGCACCTCGCGAAACAGTTGGTTGACCCGCTCCTGACCCGAAGGGCGCCGGCCCGGCGGCGTTGCCGGGAGGATCCGCTCCCGTGCTTCGCGGTCCAGGTGGAGCAACAGGTTGGTCGGCAAATCCGTCTGGCGGCCGCCCCAGAGCCAGTACACCCCGGACTTGGCGGTGTCGGCGAGCTTGCGCTTGTTGTCGCGGTTGTATGCACGGGCAGGGTGGCCGTTTTGCGGAGCCCTCTTCCAGCGCAGGCGCTCATCGGTAATCCGTACGATGCCCGCGGCCCACTCGCTTGTGTCGTCGTTCATCCAGGTCAGGACAGCAGCGTGATCGGCACGACCGCCCCGCTCACCGTGATCGGCGCACTGATACATCTCCATCGGAATCTCCCAACCGCCGAGATCCTTGGAGAACTTGCAGTCGATGTCGAGGCCAGCGATGGACCAGTCGAGGTCCGCGCCATTGGCGATTTCGAACTCTTTGGTGAGGTTCACCTCGACGGCCGTACCGAGATACGTCTTCTCCGTCTTCGTCAGGTGCTGATACGCCCAGCGCCCCGTTCGCTGACCGTCGAGCAACTCATCGAGGGAGTCCCGCAGTGCCCATCGGAACCGCTCTCGCGCCTGCGGCTGGTTGTTGAACCACTCCACGAACGGGGCAAGGTCGTCGGGGACCTGCTGTGTAAGACCAGGCTGAACTTGCCACTCTCGGGGTATCTTGCTCATCGCCTCGCGCGGGAGATCCCAGGTACGGAACTTGTCGCGGCGCGAGTGCATCGCCGCCAACGCCCGCGACTCCTGTGCGCCAGCCCGAGCAGCATCCTGCGGAAACGGTAGACCCAATTGAATCGTCACGCGCTGCAGTCTGCCAGCAGGAACGGGCGGCCTTCAGCAAGACGACTGACACCGTGCCATCCCCCGCTCTACCTGTGTGGGTTGGCGCCTGCGGGACTCGACCTCGCGTCGATTGCTGCACCAGCGCCCTGCCCTTGGCCGAGGACCGGCGCGTTGAAGCTGCCGGGGCCGGTTCAACGCGCCGGACAGGCTGCTAACAACCCGGCCTCAGCAGAGCGTCCAGCACTTTTACGGGAGATCCGGGCGACAACTCACGACGGGCAGCAAGAGAGTCCTCCCACGCATTCGTGAGGTCGCCCATCAATGCACGACGCATTTCGGTGGTGACGTGCGAGTAGCGCGCCTGGACCGATCCGTCCTCGTGGCCCATCCGCTCGTCCTTGAGCTTCGGCGGGGTGCCAAAGCCGTCCATCATCGTCTTGTGGCTGTGCCGCAGGCCGTGCGGTGTGAGGCCGCGGGCGATCGGCAGCCAGCACGACTCCGCACGACTGGCGGCACCGCGCCCGCGGGCCGGGATACCGGGCCAGGGTGAGGCCAGCAGCGGCACTGGGCGGGCCTCCTCCGGCGCCTTCTTGGGGTACCACCCAGTGGCCGCAGGGTGAAACAGCCAGGTGGCGAAGCCATTGCGTCGCCAATGCGCGGCGTTCTCCCCGGACGCCCACGCCCGGATGTATCCGAGATCGGCGATCGCCTTCTCGACTCGGGCCCGCGTCGCCTCGGCCACCGCGCCGGGGCGGTTCAGCACGTTGGAGACCGTGCCGGTGGAGACTTCGGCGGCACGCGCCACGTCGACCAGCTTGGCGCCGGGCCGGCGGGCCGCGCCGTTCGCGGCGCCGTGACCGCTGAACAGGTACCTCAGCCCGTGGCACTCGCAGGGCTTCTCCCCCGCGCGCGTCACCTGACCGGCCAGCAGGCCGGAGAGCCATCCCGGCGAGTCGATCGTCCGGTAGGAGTCGTCCTTGGGCGGGCAGCGGTGCATCTCGCCGGAGTCCAGCTCGTAGAGCTGTGACTCGACCCGCACGGATGCAGGCCGGACGAACTCGGCTTCCAGACCGACGATTTCGCCCCAGCGCATGCCGGTGTAGCCCTTGAGCACGACGGCTACGAACTCGTCGTCCCTGCCGGACAGCAGGGCGGCCCGCTCGGCGATCAGCAGCACGCCGAGCGCGGACGTCACCACCTTCTCCGAGGCACGGTTCCGGGAGCGACCGGCGCGCTTGCCCCGGCCACGGCGGCGGGTCGCGGGGTTGGAGTCCCGCATACCCTCGTCGACCGCGTCGGCGAGGATCAGGTGCAGGGTGCCGCGCCACGTCTTGATGCTGCTCGCCGCGTAGCCGCGCTCGCGCTCACTGCGCTCCCAGGCGTCGATCTCACCCTTGGTGATCTCGTCGACCATGAGGCTCTCGAAGTTCGGGAGTAGGTGCTCCTCGATGTGGCGGCGGTAGTTCTGCATGGTGGACGCGGCGAGATCCTGGCCGTCGTACCAGGTGCTCGCGTAGTCGCCGAATGTGATGCGCTCGGCTTCCGGCTCTGGCATCGCCCGGCTGCTGGTGAGGGCCTTCTCCTCCTCGACCGCCGCAGCCTTCTCGGCGGCGCGCTTCGTGCGGTAGCGGATGGTCTTGCCGTTGATGTCGGCAACGGTGCCGTACTTGCCGGGCGCGATCTTGTACCGCCCGCGCCAGTAGTCACCACGGTTCTCGGCGAATCCCAAAGTGGTCTCTCTCGGAGTGAGCCCCGCCCGGCATCGCCGGGCGGGACGGGTTGCTATGCGGCTTCTTGTTGCTGGCTCAGGAGGGCGGCGGTGCGTCGGGGTGTCCGAGCGCGAAGTCTCGCGGGAGCCCCCTGTCGGACCGGCTGGGGCAGGGCCTGCGCTCGCGCGGGTCCAGGGGCCGTCCGCACCAACGGCTGCGGCGCTGGCCGGCCGCTCGGTCGCGTCTCGTAGAGGCGGATGATCTCCGCGAACTGCTCCGCCGTGAAGCGGTAAGCACGGCCGGGTCGGGTGTAGGGAATCCGCTGGTTCCGGGCCTGCTCCTTGACCCACCACTCCGACTTGCCAAGGGCCTTGGCAACGTCGGCCGGGTAGTAGAGCAGGGGCAGAGCATCGCGCTTCGGGGTCATGAGCGGTCCTCCTGCGGCGGGGTGCGGGCGGTCGGAGGGGCTTCGCGTGTGTCCTAGGTGGGGATTTCTGCGTCACCGCGTCATCAGCGTCATTCGCGCTTCTGACCTGCGGCTTTGGGTGACGCAGCGGTCCGGGCGTGCGTCACCCGTGCGTCATCGGATGACGCAGGTGACGCAGGATGACGCAGAGGTCGTCATTTGCGTCACCGGTGACGCCACAGGTCAGGGACCGCTTTTCGTCCCGGGTGACGCAGGTGACGCAGGATCTTCCTCTTAAGACAAAAGAGGGGCTGTCTGTTGCAGTTCGGTGCCGCTCAGAGCGAGAAGCAGGGCCGCTGCGCGGCGCGACTCTCGGGCGGCTTCGCCGAACAGCAAGAGGAGCACCCCCCTCGTGCGGCCGGTGCTCCTCTTGCTGTTCGGGTGAACGCGGCACAGGTCAGAGCGTCAGCTGTTCGTGCGGCGGCACGACGGCCCGGCGGGTCATTTCGAGGTAGCGGCCCTCCTTGGTCCGGCCGCTGTCGATGAGAACACCGCGAGCCGCCAAGGTCGGCTGAAGGCGCTTGAGCCGGTCGGAGAGCACCTTCCCGGTCGTCGGCCACCCCTTGGGCACCGGGCGCTGTTCCTCACCGACGTGGAGGAGGCTGAGGCACAGAAGCCACTCGGTGGAGGTCATCCGCTGCGCCTCCCCCGGGACGATGTTCTCGGCATGCCGCAGGACGGTCTGCGCCAGGAGATCGCCCTCGATCACGTCGTCGTTCAGGTCGTCCAGGCCGGCCCGGTACGCGGCCAGCGCTCCGAGACCGGTCGCCGCGTCGAGTTGCGCGCAGAGGTGGGCGAAGTCGGCCATGCGCAGGTCGGTGGGCGTTTCCGCGTCGGCGGCGCGGACCTGGACCGTGAGGTCGAGCAGCGACCCGAGGATGACGGGCAGGGCCTTTTCGTAGTCCGCCCACAGCTCGGCTTCGGTGCGCCGTGCGCGGGGCCGCTCCAGCCGCAGCGGCAGCAGCCGTTCCGCGAGGTCGGGGCGGATGACGCCCACGTCGATGCCGGTCAGGAGCAGGGGCCGGCGGTAGCCGACGCGGAAGACGTCCCCGTCGGTGAACAGGGCGCGCTTGACGCTCTCGGCCCCGGTGACGATGCAGCACATCGCGTCTGAGAGGTCGGGGGTCATGTAGGAGAGGTTGTCCAGGGCGGTGACCCATCCGGCCGCGACCGCCGCGATCAGGTTCTCCTCGTCCTTGGGCGCCCGGCGCAGGTCGCCGCTCGTGCCTTCGATGATCCTGGTGAGCATCCGGCCGGCGGTGGACTTGCCGGCGCCCTGCGGGCCGGTGAGGAACGTGGCCGGGACGGGCACGGACGGGCCCAGGCAGCCGATCAGCCACGCGATGGCCAGGCACTCGGCCTGCGCGTTGGCGAAGTTGGTCAGGCCGAACAGCAGGTCGATGCCCTTGCCGTCGGTGTCCTTGACCGGCATCGGGAGTTCACCGGTGAGCTGGGTGCGCCGCCAGCACACCTCCCGGGGGTCCGGGGTGGCGATGTCCCAGCCGGTGGGGTGGATGCGCACCGACTGCCCGTCGTCGCGGCCCAGGTCCAGCCACGTCGCCCCGTCGAACCCGGGTGCGACGCGGATGTGGACGGGCTGCACGTCCTCGGTCAGGGCGAGCGCCTCGATCAAGTCCAACGCCTCCTTCATCGCGGTTCCGTTGAAGACGCCGATGCCGTCCCGGTACAGGCCGACCATGAGTTCCTGGCGGTGGCTGCCGGTCGTGCCCTGGGAGCGGATCGGCCGGGCCACGGGGTGGCCGTTGCGCTGCGCGTAGACGGTGCCGTCGGCGGTGCGGAAGTACCGGAAGTGCGCCTGGGCGTAATCGGCGATGACCGCGCGAGCGGGGTTCTTGTCGTCCTCGGACACGGCTACATCCCCAACCTGTGGAGGGCGTTGGTCCAGGCGTCGGCGCAGTGCCGGGGCGACTCGCCCTTGGCCTGCGCGGCCGCGAACAGCCGCTCCGTCTGCGCCCCGGTCAGGCACCCGCACCGGCCGTGCCTCGACAGCACCGCGAGGAACGTCTCGAAGACCGTGGCGTGCACCCCGCTGCGTGCGTCGGTGATGCGCTGCTCGGCCATGACGATGCCCCGTTCCAGATAGGCCGGTGTCCGGTGCGGGCACCTTCCGTCCCCGGCCGGGGCGGCCGCGGTGACGGGCGTCAGCAGGACGCGGACGGGCGCCCGTTGGATCATCGTGCGGACCACGTCCGGAAGCTCTGCCATCGGGCCTTCTCCGGGGCCGAGCCACCGGGCGTAGGCCATGGCGGACTTGATGTCCACGCCGGGCCGCACCGCGTTTGCGGAGGGCATCGCGCCCTGGTAGATCCAGTGCTCGCCCCGGGTCGTGTACACGGTCCGGGTGGGCGGCAGGAAGGCGCGTGCCCAGGCGATGGCGCCCGCGTTGTCGAGGTCCACGACGGTCACCCCGGCGCCGCCGGGGTGGTAGGCCACCGCCGCCGCCTCCCGCCACGCCCGCGTCCACTCCTGAGAGTTGATGACGTGGGGGTCGGTGGTGGCGGCGGCCCATCCGTGGCAGGGGGCCGGGCAGGTGCAGGGGCCCGGGGTCTTCATGTTCGGCCGGCCGCCGCACGCGTTGCCGGTGCACCGGCGGCAGTTGCCGAACGGCACCTTCCCGGCGCGCAGCGGCAGCACGGGCACGCCGGAGGCCGCCAGGGTGAGAGCGGCGGGCAGGTGCTCTGCCCGGATGTGGGTCGGTTGGGTCATGCTGGGGTCTCCAGTTCTCTTCGAGGTGCTGGGTTGGCGGCGGCCCCGGTTCTTGGCGGAAGGGGGCCGCCGCTGTCGTTCATGGCGTTCTCGGCGCAGACCTTGTGCGAGGGCCTGCGGGTCTCGTCCCGGAGTGGGGTGGGGCGGCCGCACCAGCGGCAGGGCAGGCCGCGGGTGCGGCCGTAGTGCCGGGCGTCGCGCCAGTCGAGAGCGGCCACGGCGCGGGTTCCTACGCGGCGAGCGCGCCGGCCGCACCGGTGAGCGCGTGGGCGGCGGCGCGGCCGATCAGCTCGGTGTAGGCCGGGGGGATGGCCTCGGTGAGTTCCTCGCGGACGTCGGTCCAGGTGATGCCCATGGCCTGCTGCATCTCCAAGATGCTGGCCTTGCCGCCGCCGGAGCCGTAGGCGGCGACGTAGGGGCCGTCGAAGTACTGGCCGTGGCGCCAGCCCCGCACCCTGCCCCGGTGCGGGCGGTGTGCGGGGCTGGGCATGGTCCAGCCGCCCAACTCGAAGTTCCGATGCCGCAGCACACCGAGCCCGAACATCTCCCCGCACAGGCTGATGTCCTTACGTACGGCGGCGCGGCCGTTGGGCTGCTCGATCACGTACGGCCGTCCCGTGGCCTCGGCAGCGTCGCGGGTCGCGGCCACCAGGTCGACGTGCGCGGTGCCCCACCCCATGGCCGTATTGGTGCCGACGGTGAGGGCACATCCGGCCTGGCAGGGCGGGGACGTGTGGATCAGGTCGTACTCGGCGCCGTGGGCCCGGATGTACTCCACGGCGTCGCCTTGGACGAACCGGTACGGGTAGTTGGGGCGGGGGCGGATGTCGATGCCGGTGACGTCGAACCCGGCGAGGTTGTAGCCGGTTCCGGCGCCGCCCGCGCAGCAGAACGCGTCGAGGATCCGCAACCCGTTGGACGGAAGGTCGGAGAGGTTCACCGATGTTGCCTCCGGTCGTGGGACAGCCCGGCGGGACGGCCTGTCGCGGCCGCCCTGCCGGGCTGTCAGGTGAGGTGTCAGGCCCGGGTGTCAGGGGCTGTCAGATGCCTCTGACACCCGTGTTTGCCTAGGGGTTCGGGTGTCAGCGGGTGTCAGGTGTCAGGGGTGTCAGACCAGGGCCGGGGTGGGGACGATCCGGTAGCGGCCCTTCTGTGCGGCGGGCACCAGGCGGCCGTCCTCGACCATGCGGCGGAATTCCCCGGAGACCCAAGGGCGGGAGCGGCCGAACTGGGCGGCCTGGTCCATGACGTCCTTCGGGCCGATCACCATCACGCCGGCCTGCTCGAAGCCGGCCACGATGGCGTCCATCGCGGCGCGGGCCTCCTGCGGGGTGAAGTCCGGGACCGTGGACGGCCCGGCGAGCATGAAGGACGCCAGGGTGTCGGGGACCGGGGGGAGTTCGGCCTGCGGGTCCAGGCCGGTGTCCTCCAGGTCCACCCGGCCCTCCGCCCCGTCGCCGGCTTCGCCGTCCTGGTCCTGGTCGACGTACACGCTGTCCCCGTCCGGGTCTTCGGCGCTCTGGGTGTGGCGGTGGGTGTAGGCGTTGCCGACGGTGGCGGCGGCGGCCTTGGCGGTGACCGGGTCGACGGTGGCGCCGTTGCGCTGGGCCCATGCGGCGAGCTGTTCCATGACGCGGGCGGCCTGGCCGGTGAAGCGCCAGGTGCGTCCGGGGGCGGGGTGGCGCTGTTCGTCGATGCCGGGGGTGACCAGGTAGCAGTACCCGGGGCGGCGGTTGCCCCACGCACCGGGGTGGGCGCCGGCGTCCAGCACCGGGCCGGGCAGGGCCATGCCCTCGTCCCGCTGGTCCAGGCCGAACGCCAGGACGGAGGGCAGGGACGCGCGGGTGCTGGTGCTGATCTGGTCGTGGCTGGGACGCTGGAGGGAGATGACCAGGGCCATACCGGCGGACCGGGCTTCCTGCGCGGCGCCGGTGAAGGCGTCCTCGCCCATGAACCGCAGGGTGTTCGCGGCCTCCTCGAACCAGGCGACCAGGAACGGCATCCCCTCGCACCCGCAGGCCCGGCCCTTGCGGCACGAGTGCGCCGGGTCGCTCTGCTGCTCGGCAGCGGCGGGGACCCACTGCCGGTAGCCGTGGGCACCGAGCCACCGCGTGCGCGCCGGGATGACGCCCTGAACCGCGCTGACCATCGACTCGGTGGCCGCGCCGCCTTCCACGGACCAGTCCAGGCCGGGCCGCAGCGGGCCGAAATCCTGGAACGCCTTCGGGTCGGACAGCCACACGATGACGTCGCGCCGTCCCATGATCTCGGTCAGGACGTTGAGCGCGCCGTCACCCTTGCCGGACCCGGACATGCCGCAGATCAGCAGGTGCGTGCTGTTGCGGCCGGCCTGCGGGTCGCCGGGCAGCCACAGCAGCAGCGGCGCGCCGTCGTCGTAGCGGCCGATCACCAGCGGATCGGCGATCGAGCCGCCGACGTGGGTGGGCATCTCCCACTCCACGACGTCGGCGAGCATGTCCCGGGGGACCACGGTCAGGGTGCCCCGGCGGGCGGAGTCCGGGTCGGGGAGGTAGCGGACGGCGGTGGGGGCGACGTCCAGGCCGGAGGCGAGGTTGCCCAGCGCCTTGGTGACGTCGTCGTTGTTCAACTCCCCGGCGGGCAGGACCAGATCGGCGGTGACCCGGTTCGGTCCGACCTCGGTGCGGCGGATCTTCGCCCCGGCGAGCTTGACCTTCTCCAGCAGCGACCCGTCCGCGTCCGCCGCCGCCGAGACGGCGTCGGGGTTGCGGCGCATCACCTGCCGCACGTTCCACGACAGGGCCAGCACCGCGCCGCCGATCCAGAACGTGCCGAAGGTCAGGTCGTTCCACCCGGCCAGCGCCACCCCCGTGAACCAGCCGGACGCTGCGGCGACCGTGACGGCGGAGTGCAGGCGCCGCTGCGGCGTGGTCGTCTTTCCGGCCCACGCCGTCGCGGCGGTAAGCCCGACCGACCCGAGGGTCAGCCCGACCGCGTAGCCGGCGGAGCCGTGCGCCGGAAGGTAGGCCAGCGACCCGCCGATGCCGGTGGCGCCGGTCATCAGCCACGGCGGGGTGTGGGGCTTCGCCCGGTGGGCCACCCACGCGAGCACACCCGCCCCGCCGCTGGCGCCCTCCAAACTCTCCCGATACTGGACCTCGGGGTCGGTGCTGTTGTGGTGCTTGGCCACGGTGGTGCCTCCTGTCAGAACTGGAAGGGCCGCTGCTGCGGGCGCTGCTGGCGGGGGGTCATGACGTCGGCGTACTCGCGCTCGAACGCGGCCCACGCGGCGGCGGAGTCCTTCGCCGCGTCGGTGAGCGCGTCGGCGGCCTTGGCGAGCTTGCGGGCAACGGCCCGCGCCCGCATCTTGCGCTGGAACACGTGGTCACCCGGGGCGGCCGGCGCCTGCTCCAGCGCGGCCTTCAGGATCTCCGCCGCCACCTCGACCTCGATGGCGGAGTAGGCGGCGAACGCCCGCAGCGACTCGCAGTAGGTGCGCACGTCGGCCGCCGAGTAGAACGCCGGCTCCGGCAGCGCCAGGGCCGAGCTGCGGTTCACGCCGGTACCGGGGTTCGCGGCGGCGCCCATCTGCGGCGGCACGCCCTTGTTCGTGTTGATGTTGACGTTCAGCCCGGGGGAGAACGACGCTCCCGACCCAAAGCCGTGACGGCTGCTGCTGGTGCCGCTGGTCGGCGGCCTTTCGCTGGTGGTCATTGCGGTGCCTCCCCTGCGGGCCGGGACTGTCCCGACTCCCCACCCCCACCCGACCGTGGCCGGGTGAGGACGGGCAATCGTCAGTGCTGGCGCATGTCGCGGATGATCCACCGGATCACCAGCGCCGAGATGGCCAGGGCCAGGGCCCCCATACCGGCGGCCAGCAGCGCGGCCGTGGTCGCCAGCAGCACCGGGATCAGCACCGCCGCAGCCCCCGCGCCCATCGCGAGGTAGCCGCCGTAGCGCTGCACGACCGGGTTCACCGGCGCCTGCTGCACGGGCAGGTGTGCCGGCGGCGGGGCGGGCAGCAGGGTGTTGGTCTGGTTGGTGTTGAGCTGGGCGGCGACCAGCGCGGCCAACAGCTCCATGTCGACGTGCGGACCGTCCCCGGGCGACGGGACGGGAGCGAGGTGGCGGGTCATGACGGGACTTCCCTTCGTGGTCGGGCGGATCAGCGGTCGAAGACGGTGCGCCGGGCGTCGGCGACGATCAGGTGGTGGTCGAACGCCAGCAGGCGCGGCAGGTCCGAAAGGGGCACCCACCGCACGGCGGCGGCGTCGTCGCCGGCCAGGGCCTCGGTGTCCTCGGGCACCCGCACCGCGTAGGCGGCGCCGATGTACCGGCCACGCGGGTCCCGCTCGGGCTCGTCGTACAGACCCACGAACACCAGGCCGGCCGGGGCGATGCGGACGCCGGTCTCCTCCAGCAGCTCACGGGCGGCAGCGTCCCGGGACGTCTCACCCGGGTCGACGTGGCCGCCCGGCAGCGCCAACGAACCCTGGAAGGGCGGCCAGCCACGCTCGATCAGCAACACACTCTCGCCCCGTAAGCACACCACGTCAGCGGTGTAGCGCAGGGCCTCGAAGGTCTCGTTCTCAGACATGTGCAGGACTCCTCATCGCAGGTCAGGCGGCGTTCGGGATGTCGTCGGCGCAGGGGAGGCAGGTGCCGTACCGAGCGGGCAGGACGTATCCGGCGTCCCTGCCGCAGCCGGGGCAGGTACGGCGCGCGCGGTTCGCGGCCGCGAGGGCGGCCCACTTGGCGGGGGTCATCGGCCTTACGGGACAGGCCAGTTCGGGCTGGTACAGGTACGCGGCCCGCACGTCCTTCGACTTGCGGGAGCGCCACAGGATCTGCGCGGCGACCGGTTGGCCGTTCGGCCGCAGGCCCCGGGCGCGGAGCTGGCGGCGGGTACACAGGCTGTCGGGGGCCATCCGCCACGGGAACGTTGGGATCCCGAACCGCTCACCGGCCGGATCCCAGAACCTGGGGCGGCTCACGACGCGATCACCTCAGCGTCTGGGACTGCGTGGAGAGCATGGCGCTCCGGTGCCGCCGCGTCCTTGTAGCGGGCGGCGATCCACCCGGCGGACCAGCCAGTCATCTCGACGGCCTGGCGCTGTGACAGGCCGGCCTCGAACGCCGCCGCTGCGACCTCCCGGGCGATGCTCTCGGGCAGTCGCTCGCCCGCAGGCCCCTGGGCCAGGAGCTTGGCAGCCTGGCGCTCACGGCGCTCACGAGCGCTCACCTCGCGCTCACGAGCCTCCCGCTCGGCCAGCTCGGCGGCTTCCCGTCGGGCTCCCTCCTCACGCTCCTGACGCTCGACCCGCTCGCGACGCTCACGGTCCTCACGGGCCTGCCGCTCCTGGCGCTCACGGCGCTCACGCTCGCTCAAGGTGCGCTCACGAGCCTCCTGCTCGGACCGCTCAGCGGCCTCCCGCCGGGCGGCCTCCTCGCGCTCCTCACGGCGGATCCGGGCTTCGTGCTCGCGCTGCTCGGCAGCCATCCGGGCATCGTGCTCACGGCGCTCACGCTCACGCCGCTCAGCCGATTCCCACTGCTCAAGCCGCTCGGCGCGCTCCCGCTGCCGGCGCTCATCCGCCAGCCGCTCCCGCTCAGCCCGCTCGGCCCGCTGAGCAGCGTCCCGGGCGGTGAGAGCTGCGGCGATGGCCCGCCGGTAGGCCAGGGAGGTCTCCGCTGTGACGATCAGCAGCAGCGGAGCCACCGCGTGAACCGCTACCCCGACCGGATCCCGGTCGAGCGCGGACAGACCCACGTTGAGCAGCACCGTCATCAGGCCGGTCATCCACCGCAGCACCACCGGCCAGCGGCCGCCGTCACCGCCGAGGCGGGCCAACATGCTGTCCATCCGGACCACGATCACCACCGCCGCGTCCACCACCAACGGCAGGATCGGAGCCGTCCACTCCCAACCCTCCGGGGTGTGGCCGGCCATCAGGGGGGTCACCGTGAGCACGCTGTAGAGGACGGCGCCGAACGTGATCGTCCACGTCCCGGTGCTCAGCGCCCGCTCGGCAGAGCGGATCTGCTCCGGACTCACCGACGCCTTCACCACGACCACCACCCGAGCAGCGATGAGCGGACCGTGAGCGCGGATGCGGTGGCCGTGAGCGCCGTGAGCGGGGCGGCGCTCATGCCGCACCCCCGGCGGAGGTGTGCAGCTGGCGGGCCTGCTGGGTGAGGTCCGCGACGAAGGTGCGAAGCGCGCCGGTCACCGCCGCCGGCACCCGGACTACTGCGGCGGGCCGGTCACTCTCGCGGATCTCCCGCCAGCGGGGCATGCCGCGCTCCTGCTCGTTCAGGCCGCCGAAGATGCCGACCGGTTCAGCGCGGTCGATCGCCCCGGCCAGGCAGGCCGCCCAGACCGGGCAGGCGGCACAGATGGCCTTGGCGCGGCGCTCGGCGAAGGTGTCGCCGGGCTCGGGGAAGAACAGGTCCGGGTCGGCGGTGGTGCAGGCCGCGCCGCTCAGGCCCTGGTCGGGGGCGGTGCGCAGGTCGGCGATCGTGAGGACGGCCGGGCGGCCGGTCAGGTGCGGGGTGATGGTGCCGGCGAGCCGGCGGACCGGAACGGGAGCCATCAAGCGGCCCTCCAGGTGAGGACCCGGCGGCGCTCGGCGGCGTTGCGCATCAGAGCCCTGGCGTAGCGGGCGGCCTCCGGGGCCAGGTCCCGCAGCACCTCGGTGGCGACCGCGAGCCGGGTCCGCCGGTCGAGGTCGTCCTCACCGACGATGCCGGCGAACAGCTCCACGTCGATGCCGAGGGCCAACTCGGCGAACTCGGAAGCCGTAGCGGCCTCCTGGCCTGCAACAATCAGTTTCACGGGTCTACCTCTTCTAGTGGTGGTGGGCCCGCAGGGGCTGCCGCGCTCCGGCCAAGGAAGGCGCGGCGGCCCCGACTCATGGGCCCGGGCAACACGTCGGATGACGAGAAGCCATGGACCGCGACCCGCCCGAAGAGGGCGGATCGAGGGTCAAAGTCACTCGTCAAGCTGTGCGGGCCTCGCACCGGCCGGTCTCCCGGCGGTGCGAGGCCCACGTGTGTCGTCACCTTGGGGAGCGCGCTCCCGGTTAGGTGTGACGACGCGAGACCCTTCGGCCTCGAACCCTCCGGACTGACCAGGCGCCGGGTGCCTCAGCCCCATCTGTCCGGGGCTCCTTCATCCCGTGAGCGGCATTTCAGCCGCTCAGGGGACGCATTCATGCAGCTCAGAGCAGCCTTAAGAAAGCCCCTCTTGTCGCTTCCGCTTCTCTCGGTGCCGACATGCTCAACATAGACAACTTGCCTAGGCAGGTCAAGAGAGTTGGGTCTCTCGCCCCTGTTGGGCATGCCGACTACGATGAGCGCATGAGCCTCGACCCGGACGACCCCCGCCCCCCGTATCAGCAGGTCACCAGCTCACTTCGGGCTGCGATCCTCACCAAGAAGGAGGGGTTCGAGGCGGGCGACAAACTTCCCTCCGGCCCTGAGCTGGCCAAGCACTACGGCGTGGCGCGGGGCACCGTGGACAAGGCCCTCGACCTACTCCGCGGGGAAGGACTGATCGTGACCCGACAGGGAAGCGGGTCCTTCGTCCGCGAGCGGACGGAAAGGCCCGTCGGCCTCCGCCCCCACATCGAAACGGCCTTCGCGCAGCCGCACGTGACGATCGACTTCGCGGGGTTCTCCAGCGAGACCCTGTACAACGCGATGCAGGAGCCATTGGACAAGATCCGCTCCGGGCGACTTGCCCCCGAGTCCATCGCGGTCCGACTGTTGCTGCCGGACACCTCGGCACCGATGGCTGTGCCTGTGCTGGTCGACGGCCTGCGGGATGAGGCCGCCCTGCGGGACCGCGCGCGGAACATTGCGCTCACCAACGCTGGCGGCATCGCGCACTCTGTGGGGGTGCTCGCCGAACTCGGGCTCGTCCAGTCCGCCACGGTCGAGGTGAAGGTGCACCGGGCATCGAGCCTCTTCAAGCTCTACATCCTGAATCGCTCCGAAGCGTTCTTCGGGTTCTACCCGCTGCGCGAGCGGTCCGTGACCGTCGAGGGCGACTCTCACACCTTCTACGACGTGACGGGGAAGGACACCACGCTGTTCCACCACTCCGCCGGCCCGGACGATGCCTCACTGGGATCGCAGTACGTGCAGCAGTCCCAGACGTGGTTCGACAGCGTGTGGTCCACCATCGCGTACGAGCGTCAGCCATGAGCGCGGCGCCAGAGTCGCTCGCGGACGTGCTCCGGCCGGTGAAGCACGTCCTGCTCGACTTCGACGGTCCGGTGTGCTCCGTTTTCGCGGGGCTCCCAGCCCCTGAGGTGGCGCAACGACTCCGTGAGGGCCTGCTCGCTACCGGTGAGCAGGCCCCGCCGGGAGGCGAGCACGAGGTGGATCCGCTCGCACTGCTTCGTTTGATCTCGGATGCCCGACCGGATCTCACCGGCATTTCGGACAGCATGCTGGCAGCGCTGGAGAGCGAAGCGGTCCGTGTCGGTCGGCCGACCCCGGGAGGGGAATCGGTTCTGCTTGCCTGCGCACGCTCGGGCCGGACGGTATCGGTGGTCAGCAACAACGCGGGCGTGGCAATCGAGACTTATCTAGCCGATCACGGTCTGAGCGGCTACGTGAGTGGAGTCTTCGGCCGTGCCCCGGGCGACCCGTCATCCATGAAACCGAACCCGCGCCTCCTGCTGGAAGCCATGGAAGCCGCGGGCACCCAGCCGGAGGAGTGCGTCTTCATCGGTGACGCAGTTCGGGACGTGGAAGCCGGAGACGCCGCCCGTGTCCCAACCGTCGGCTACGCGAACAAGCCGGGGAAGGACGCCAGGCTGGCTGCTGCTGGTGCCATTGCCATCGTGGACTCAATGCAGGTGATTGCAGATGCCCTGCTCTGAGCTACTTGGGTCAGCGGCACGGGCGTTGGGAGGGGCAACGTTGGACGCGTAAAAGCCTTCTCTGCGGGTTCAAGGGCACGCAAGCGCGCCGCGCGGCCTCAGCCGCTCGCCGTCGCTCCTGTCTTCGCCCCGCTTCAGCGGCGGCCAGCCGCGCCAGGTGACGGACGGTCCGAGGGCGGCTAACCCCGCCGTGACTGGGGGCGGTTCCACGGTTTTACCCACCTGTCGAGCCCGGGGCCCGCACCGAGCAAGACCGGGGGCCACTCGACCAGATCGCGGGTCAGCTTACGGCCCCCCGATCATGCTCGGACCCAACCCCGACAGGACACCGACCAAAACGCTCCACCCCCTCCAGTTGGAATCGAACTTATGAGCTACTTCGCGCAACGTGTGCCCACTTGTCAGAGGTGGCCCATAGAGTCTTAGCCAGCCTGCAAGCTTCCAGGGGTGGGCGTACGGGTCGTTCAGTTCAGCGTGGAACTCAGGAGGGCGCTCGATGAGGTTCAGCGAGAAGTTCGCAGTTGGCATTGGCCCCGATGACGACTGGTTCGACCCGTTCCTGCCGGCGGATACGAAGCTGTTTGTCGATCCGTTTTTGATTTGGGAAGAGAAGGATGGCCGTTGGGCTGGCGCACACGAGCATCTGATCGACTTCTTTGCGATGGTATTCGACCTTATCAAGGAATCCAAGGGGAATGAGAGGTCTCTCGCATGGCGCCAGGCCGCTAAGCTCCTACTCTTTCCCGAGCCGGCCGAATTCTGCCTTGGGGTGGCCGAAGGAACTCCGCTTGGATCCGGATCTGGATACGGACTACAGAAAGATATGCTCGAAGGAATCCGGGTAGCTACAGGGCTGGGTATGTCTCGCCCGGCGCACTCGGAAATCATCGGCCTTTTCCAGGGCGGAATGGGAGTCGATCGCCTCAGTGACATGACCTGCAATATTCTGAAGACGTACTTCATCGAATACACTCAGGAAATTTGCAAGCGCCACGGAATCCCCATGCAGCCGATCAAAGTGAAGAATGCCAAGTGGAGTCCCGACTTCCACCGGTGGAGTGACGCCGAATACCTTCTCCCGATGAACGATCGTATCGATAGGGCCGTTCTTCTGACGCCTTCTCGCTTCCTTCGCGACATCCCAGTTGCAACGCCTGATGGCTTCTGGACATGGGCCTGGGGCGAGATGTCCGACGAACTCCGAGGCGATCTGACCTACGACATCGCACGCCATGTCGAGCGCCGAGATAAGGCCAAGCTCGCACGGGCAAACCCCGACGTCGCCGTCCTCTACCTGAATCACCTGGAAGAAGAGCCGAAGCACCCTTATCCGATCGATGACGACCCTCGCTACCTGATCAAGTGGTACGAGGCAGGGGCAAGCTTTGCCAAGCGGTCGCCACTGTCATTTGCACCGACAAGCCCCGATGAATTCTCCGAGTTCATTCAGGCCGTCGTCGAGGCTTTCAAGCACAATATCGAAGAGCAAGATGGATGGCAGTTGCTCTGGGATGGAAATACCGGGCGAGAGGAACGCTTGGCGCAAGCCCTCTTCCGCAGCTCAGTGATCCACTATTGCCGTGCAAATGATATTGACTTCACCGGGGAGTCGAACGCCGGCCGTGGTCCGGTCGACTTCAAGTTCTCGCAAGGGTGGAGTTCGCGCGCGCTGATCGAGATGAAGCTAGTTCGCAACACTAGGTTCTGGGACGGGATCCTGGCCCAGCAGCCCCAGTATCAGATTTCAGAAGAGGTGAAGTTCGGAATCTTCGTGGGAGTCGCGTACAGGGACGAGCAGGTCAGCACCCAGGTCCGGGATAAGCTAAAGCGTGCAGCTGAAATCGCATCAGAGAACTCGGGGGCCCAGATCATCTCCGTTCTGGTTGACGCCAGGAAGAAGACCTCTGCTTCCAAGCTCAGAGATGAGGATCTTGCTGACCGCCTTCACGGCCGCGCTGAGACAGCAGAGGGTGACGACGATCTAGATCGCGGATGAAGGACGCTTCAGGCCCATGAGTAGTCAACGGCTCTACGGTGCCAATCGCTGAGTGTCTAACTGCGCTACAACGGACCTGTACTCCAGCGGACGACCACGTTCAATGGGAGACTGTATTCGCAGGTCAGTGACGGTCTGACCTCTGATCAGCTAGGCACCCGGGTTGCTTCGGGAGCAAGCGGCGTGGAGCTCAGACCCTTGGTTGATGCATGGTCAATCTTGCGCAGCCGGGTGTTTCAGCGGTAAGTCCGAAGTGTCTTGCCAGCGTGCCAAGATCGTGGGTGGAACGATCTGACCGTTGAGGGGGGCTTGTGGGGCGTTCGTTGCGTGTAGGGAGGGTGCTGCGGTACCCGGCTGTGAAGGATGCGCTGCCAACGAAGGTTGGAGGGTTCGACAACTTCTACTTCGTCACCAGCAGTCCTGGTCTTGCCCGTGCCCAGCTTGAGAAGGGCATCAACCCCATGCGGAAGGTCAAGGCGGAGGGAGCGTTGCGGCGGCCAGCCATCATGGTGCGGTCGAGCCCTTGGAAGGCCGGATCGGAGCAGACGCCGTGGCATGACGTGTTCGACATCGACAACGGGCACGTTCGCTACTTCGGTGATCACAAGCCGGAGACCACAAAGCCGGTCGGTACCACCACTGGCAACGCTGCCTTGCTGGAGGCGTTCAACAGTCACCAGGCCCCTACAGCCGACGGCCGGGCAGCTGCGGCGCCGTTGTTGCTGTTCCGGTCGGTAACGAGGAACGGTGTGGACAAGGGGCACGTCCAGTTCTGTGGGGTGGCGCTGATCGAGCGAGCGGAGCGGGTGGTGCAGTGGGGCGGGAAGGCACGGTCAACGTTCACCAACTATGTCTTCGACCTCGTGGTGATCGACCTCACTGCGGAGGAGGACGAGGTGAATTGGGACTGGATCACTGCGCGGCGCGATCCCGAGCAGACGGACTCAGATGTGCTCACCCTGGCGCCCAAGGCTTGGCAGGAGTGGGTGAAGCACGGCCACTCCGTATTGCCACGGGTGCGCCGGCGGGTGGCGCGCTCGCAGGTAGTCAAAGTGCGCGACCAGAAACTGGCATCTGACAACCCTGCGGCTGCGGACCTCCAAGCGGTCTACAAGCGCTTCGACAACGACAAGCACGCGTTCGAGGTCCTGGCCGCGGTCGTTGCCGCGAAGGTGATGCGTGGGTCCGGGCACAACTACACCGAAGGCTGGCTCACTCGCCGGTCAGGAGACGGTGGAGCGGACTTCGTCGGGCGCCTGGACCTCGGGAGTGGTCTCGCTGGCACAAAGCTGGTCGTCCTGGGGCAGGCCAAGTGCATCAAGCCGGAAAACCTGGTGTCGGCCGAGCAGATCGCCAGGGTGGTTGCCAGACTCAGGCGGGGGTGGATCGGTATCTACGTGACCACAGGGTCCTACTCGGAACCGGCGCAGTTGGAGATGGTTGAGGATCAGTACCCGGTCGTCCTGATCAATGGTCAGAACCTGATCAAGGAACTCCGCGAGATCGCAGCCAAGGACCACGGCGGCGACTTGATGGGCTGTGTCGAAGACTTGCTGAGCAGCCGTTCGCTCGACGTGCTCAGCCGCCGGCCAGAGGAAGTTCTCCTGGACTGACCAGTCACAGCGGTGTTCCCCGACGCGCGTGCGCCGTGCCCCTCGCGCTGCCAGAACATGATCCGGGCCAAGGGAGGCGACCAGAGTGCCAGAGCGAGCTGGGATGCAGGTCAGTGAAGGTGTAGCCCAGTGACAGCTAGAGGACTGTAAAGCCGCTGACACTCGTTCCACGAGACAACCTCTGGGAGAAGTTCGGGAGAAGATCTTGCTTTCCGGGCCGCACTGGGCCTAATGAGACCAACGCTGACCGCCTCTCTGACCTGTGACGATGCGGCTCTCCGCAGGCCAGCCGAGCACCCGTACCTCGTTCGGGACGAAGAGGCCGTGGGTTCAAATCCCGCCACCCCGACCCAGCAGTACAGAGGCCCTACCGGAGAGATCCGGTAGGGCCTCTGGCGTTTCCTGACCGCCGTTCGGGAATGGATGCCCGGAGCCCTGACGGGCTGTCGGGGGGCCGGGCCCGGGTCAGGCGCTCGCGGCGTAGAGGATGTCGCGTACGCCGGGGAGGGCCTCGCGGTCCGGGCGCCAGACCAGGCGCAGGGTCAGCGGGGGGATGTCGAGGGGCAGGCGTACCAGGGTGCCGGCGGCGAGTTCGTCGGTGACGGCGAACTCCGGGAGCAGGGCGATACCGAGGCCCTGCTGGGCCCATGCCTTCATCACGGCCATGCCGCCTGCCCGGACGCGTTCGAGGTCTGCTCCGAGGAGTCGTTCTCCGGCGAGCCAGAAGGAGCACGCCGGGACGTTGACCAGGAGTCGGTGGCCTCGCAGGCGGTGGTGGGTGAGGTGCGGCTCGGTGCTCAGCGGGTGGGACGGCGCCGCGACGAGGGCGAGGCGGACGGGCTCCAGGTCGACGAAGGCCAGGAGGGTGGACGGCAGGTCGAAGCCGAGTTCCCCGAGCGGGCCGTCGGTGTCCAGGATGAGGGCGGCGTCGAGTTCCGCCCCGGCGACGGCGTTGAGGAGCTGGTCGCGGGCGCCGTCGGCGCGGACTTCGACCCTGAGGTCGGCGCGGCGTTCGGCGAGCCGGGCGAGCACGGCCGGCACGTGGGTGGCGGCGATCGTCTCCAGGGCGCCGAGCCTCAGGACCGGCGGCGCCGCGACGACCTCCTGCCGGGCCTGTTCCGCCTGGTCCAGCAGACGGCGGGCCCAGCCGAGCATCCGTTCACCGGCCGGGGTCGGGCGCATCCCTCGCGGGCCGCGCTCGAACAGTGCCACCCCCAGGGACTTCTCCAGCGTACGGATCTGCTCCGACACCGAGGACGGCGCGAGGCCGAGGGCGCTCGCGGCCTCGGTGACCGTCCGGTTGGCGACGACCGCCTCGAACGTCCGCAACTGCCGCAGTTCCATACCCGGCTCCCTCCCGACTGCCGCAACCCGGGGCAGCGTTCGGATATTCCGAACGCCGCGTACGGCTCAGCCGGTGGAGCCGTACTCGGCGTGATCGCAGAGTGGGCGCAGTCGTCCCCGTCCCTCCGGCGTAAGGCCCTTGATGACCTCCGCAGTCCCCCGCGCCACCGTTTCCCCTCCCCCCGCGAGGAGCCGCCGGACGTCGTTGCCGCTGCTGGGAATCTCGCTCGGCTACTTCATGGTGCTGCTCGACGCGACGGTGCTGGCGGTGGCCGAGCCCGACCTGGCCCGCTCGCTGGGCAGTTCGGCGGCGGGTCTGCAGTGGGCCGTCACCGGATACACCGCGGCCTTCGGCGGACTGCTGCTGTCCGCGGGGGCGGTGGCCGACCGGTTCGGCGCCCACCGGGTCTTCCGGGCCGGCATCGCCGTCTTCGGGCTCGGCTCGCTGCTCAGTGCCTTCGCACCCGGGCTCGGGGTGCTCGTCGTCCTGCGGGCCGTGCTCGGCGTCGCGGCGGCGGCCTGCGTGCCGGCCTCGATGGCGGTGATCATCCGGCTCTTTCCGGAGCCGGCCGCCCGGGCCCGGGCGGTGGCCGTCTGGGCGGCGACGAGCGGAGCCGCCATGGCGGCCGGCCCGATCGTCGGCGGCCTGCTGGTCGAACTGTCCGGCTGGCGGGCGGTCTTCCTGGTCAACGTCCCGCTCGCCCTCGTCGTCCTGGCGCTGACGGCCGGCCGGGCCGTGCACTGCCCGCGCGGGGACCGGGCCATCGACTGGCCGTCACAACTGGCCGTGTGCGCGGCCCTGGGCCTGGCGACCGACGCCGTCATCGCCTTCGGCTCCGGCTCCGGCACGCACGGCGCCTGGGCCGCGGTGGCCGCGCTGGCGGCCGGGGCGGTCTTCCTCCGGCTGGAGCGGCGCAGCCGGAACCCGGTGCTGACCCCGGCGGTGCTGAAGGCTCCGGCGATGCGTCCGGCGCTCCTGGCGGGTGCGGCGGTCAACTTCACGATGAGCGGCATCCTCTTCCTGCTGCCGCTGCTGTTCCAGCAGACCCGGCACCTGACGCCGGTCGAGACGGGCCTGGCCTTCCTGCCGATGACGTTGCCGACCGCCTTCAACCCGCTGCTCACCGGACGGATCGTGGCCAGGACGGGGCCGTGGAAGCCGGTCCTGGCCGGGCTCGGCCTGCTCGCCGTCGGCGCCCTGGTGTCCGGCACGGCCGTCCTGACCGGGGCGCCGTACCCCGTCCTGGCCGTCGGCCTGGCGTGCGCCGGCTTCGGTGTCTCGTCCGCCCTGCCCGCGCTGACCGCCGCCGTCGTCGCGGGAGCGCCCGCAGGTGCGGGCGGCATGGCGGGCGGGCTGCTGAACGCCGTCCGGCAGGGTGGTTCGACCGTCGGTGTCGGCGTCCTGGGCGCCTTCCTGACCGCCGGCGGGACGGCCACCGGCCACGGCACCGCGTACGCCCTGCTGCTCTGCACGGGGGTCTGCGTCGCGGCGGCCGTCCCGGTCTCCCGCTACCGGTGACCCCCGGCGCCCGCCGGTGTCCGATGCGCCGCGCTACGGCTCCGGGTGCAGGTTCCGTACGAAGCGGAGGCCGGGCCGGCCCGTCAGCCGGATCTCGCCGTCGGGCAGGAACCCCGTCCGGGCCAGGACGGCCCGCGAGCCGGCGTTGTCGACCGTCGTGACGGCCCGCAGCACGCTCAGGCCGTACTCGCCGGCCGCCAGGGCGCAGGCCTCGCGGACGGCGGCCGTGGCCAGCCCCCGGCCGGCGGCGTGCCCGGCGATCCGGTACCCGATCTCGGCCGAGCCGCCCGCGACGTCGATCAGGTTGACGCGCCCCAGCAGTTCGCCGCTGTCGGCCACCAGGAGGTGGAAGTGGCAGCGGCCTGCGGCCTGTTCGGCCAGCAGGTCGCGGTGGCGGGCGTCGAAGTGCGCGAAGTAGTGGTCGCCGCGGTCGGGGACGGACGCGGCGAAGTAGTCCCGGTTCTCCTGCTCGAAGGCGAGCAGGGCCCGGGCGTCATCGGGGTGGAGGCGTCGGAGCTGCGGCATCGCCCCATGCTACGGACGGGCCCGCAGCACCACGTCATGCAGACCCTGCGTCAGCCGGCCGGCGGGCCGTCGGCTGCCGGGAGCGGTCCGGTGGCGAAGGCCTTCCGGCCGCAGGCGAGCAGTCCGCGCAGGGCGGGGCCGGGGGCGGGCCGCCAGACCAGGGCGAGCAGGGCCGGGGCGTCCACGTCGTCGAGGGGGACCGCGGTCAGCCGGTCGCGGTAGTGGTCGGCCATCGAGCGGCTGAGGAGGGCGACGCCCAGACCGCGGGCGGCCAGGTCGGCGATCGCGTCCGCCGCACTGGCCTCCAGCGCGATCCGCGGCCGGATGCCCCGCCCGGCGCAGGCTTGGTCGAACACCGCGCGCAGGCCGGTGCCGGGCGGCATGCAGACGACCGGGTGGGCGGCCAGCTCGCCGAGGGTGACCGCCTGCCGTCCGGCCAGCGGGTGTCCGGGCGGCACGGCGACCACCAGCGGTTCGCTGATGACGGTGTGGGCCTCCAGCCCGGCCGGGGTGGCGGCGGCTCCGATCAGGGCCAGGTCGACGGTGCCGGCGCGGACGCCCTCGACGAGCCGGTCGGAGCCGTCCTCCAGGAGGGCGAGTTCCACGCCGGGGTGGGCCCGGTGGAATGCCGCGAGGGCCTCGAACAGCGGGGTGACGGTGCATCCGATCACCATCCCGACCGTGAGGCGGCCCCGGATCAGGCCGGTGACCTCACCGACCGCCTGGCCGACGGCACCGGCGGCGGCGAGCGCGGCCCGGGCGTGTTCGAGCGCGGCCTTGCCCGCGACGGTGAGGGTGGCGGTGCGCGCGGACCGGTCGAACAGCTCGGCGCCGAGCTCGCGCTCCAGCTGTCGGATCTGGGCGCTGACCCCGGACTGGCTGATGTGGACGCGTTCGGCGGCCCGGGTGAAGTTCTGCTCCTCGGCGACCGCGACGAAGTACTCCAGCTGCCTCAGTTCCATGACTGTGGATTCTAGCTGCGAGCAGAACCATCTGTTGGATTTCTGACTGCGGGACGGCCAGGCTGGACGCAGAGACCCGAACCCCGGGACGTCAGCCAGGAGGAACCCCGTGCCCGAGTACGAGAAGGCCATGCAGCCCGAGGACATCACCCGCCTCTTCGTCGAGCGCTCCAACGCCGGCGACGCCGCCGCGGTCGCCGCCCTCTACGAGGAGGACGCGGTGATGGCCTACCCGCCCGGCAGCCGGACGGTGGGCCGCGCGGCGATCCAGGCCCTGTGGGAGAAGGTGCTGGCCAACGGCCCCGTCTTCGAGGCCGAGCAGCCGCTGCCGACGCTGGTCAGCGGGGACATCGCGCTCACCTCGACGCCGCCGAAGGACGGCTCCGGGGCCCGCGCGCAGGTCGTCCGGCGCCAGCCCGACGGCAGCTGGCTGCGGCTGCTGGACCAGCCCGAGTTCGTCGCCCCCACCCGCTGACCCGACCACCGCACCCGACGGAGAGGCCGTACCGGGCCGCGCAAGCGGCTCCCCCCGACCACGCTCCGCCGGGGCACGCGGTCGCCGGGCGGGCCGCACCGAAACCCGGTGGCACGGCGGTGGGAGGCGGGCCGGCCAGTGCTGCGGATCCACCCCGGGCGTCCTCGGCTCCCAGTAGCATCGCGCTTGGCGACCCGGGGAGGATGACCTCATCAACACCTATGACAGCAACGGCTATCTGGAACCGCTCCGGCCGGAGGACCCGCGCGAGGTGTCCGGCTACCGGCTGCTCGCCCGGATCGGTGAGGGCGGGATGGGCAGCGTCTACCTCTCCCGCACGCGGGGCGGGCAACCCGTCGCGCTGAAGGTGATCCGGCGGGAGTACGCCCAGGACGCCGAGTTCCGGCGGCGGTTCGAGCACGAGGCGCAGGCGGCGGGCCAGGTCCGGGGGTATCACGTCGTCCCGGTGGTGGACCACGACACCGCCGGCCAACAGCCTTGGCTCGCCACCGCGTTCGTCCCCGGCCTGCCCCTCGACGAGGCGCTCCGCGCCGGCGGGCCGCTGCCGCTGTCCGCCGCCCTGCAGCTCACCGGCTGCGCGGCCGAGGCCCTGCGGGCGGTGCACGCGGCCGGGGTGATCCACCGGGACATGAAGCCGAGCAACATCCTGCTCGGCCACGAGGGCCCCTGGGTGATCGACTTCGGCATCGCCCGCGCCGCCGACGCGACCCAGCTCACCCGCAGCGGCGGCCTGATCGGGACGCCGCAGTACATGTCGCCCGAGCACGCCGACGGCCGGCCGCTGACGCCCGCCACCGACGTGTTCTCGCTCGGCCTGGTCGCGGCGGTCGCCGCCACCGGCCTTCACCCGTACGGCAACGCGGGCGCCATCACCCTCGCCACGAAGATCGCCAACACCGAGGCCCGACCGCCGGACCTCAGCGGGTATCCCGAGCCCCTGCGGCAGATCCTCGAACGCTGCCTGACCGCCGACCCCGCCGACCGGGCCACTCCCGAGGAGCTGGCCGCACTCTGCGAGCAGGCGGCCGGAAGGCGGCTGCGGGACTTCTCCGGCTGGCTGCCCGAACCGCTCGCCGCCGAGATCGCCCGGCGTGGGGAACGCGCAGCCCTGGTGCCCGAGCCGGCCGAACCCGACAGCGCGGCCACCTACGCCCCGCCGGCCCCGACCCGGCCCCCGGCGCAGCCGCCGCTCTCCACCTCGTACCCGCCGCCCGCATCGCCGCCGTCCGGACCGTTGCCGTACGCACCGGTTCCGTCCGCACCGGTTCCGTCCGGACCGGTTCCGTCCGGACCGGTTCCGTCCGGACCGCCGTCGGCTGCCGCCCGGCCCGCCCGGCGGCAGACGCCGCTGCTGGTGGGCGCGGTGCTGACGGCAGCCGTCCTGGTGGCCGGCGCCGTCTGGGTGTCCGGTCAGGACGATCCGAAGGGGAACCGCAGCGCCGGAGGCCCGACCACGACCGCACCCGGCGCGGCCCCCGCCCCGCAGCAGTCCTCCCCCGCCGAAGCCGCGTCGGCATCCGCCACGCCCGCGAAGGTGACGCCCAAGGCCACCGGCAGGTACGAGCTGATCTTCGACCGGAAGCCCTTCTCGATCCGCGGGCCGGGCGATGCGCAGTTCAGCCGGATCGACCTCGACGCCCCGCAGGTCGTCTCCATCTCGGCCCCGTTCGGGGACGACGAGATGGAGATGGTCTACCAGGATGCCCACAGCGAGCACTCCAAGCTGAGCTTCAGGACCACCACCGGTACCAGTGCGGGTACTTCGGCCGACGAGTGCCGGTCGGACGCGGGCGCCAACGCCGTGCGCCGGGAGATGCAGGCGAAGGAGCTGGGCGCCACCCTGACGCCGGGCACGATCCTGTGCACCGTGACCAGCAAGGGGAACCTCGCGATGCTCCGGATCACCGCGGTCGAACCCAGCGGCACCGCCTACGACTTCACGACCGAACTGACGCTCTGGTCCATCCCGTGAGTGACGGCTCCCCGGGCGCGGGCCGGTCTCAGTACCGGGCGTAGCGGGCCGGCGGGGAGCCGACCGTGGCGGTGAAGTCCCGTACCAGGTGGGCCTGGTCGGCGTAGCCGAGGTCGGCGGCGAGGGCCGGCCAGTCGATGCCGGCGCCCTGTTCGGCGCGGGTGGCCGCCTCGTGCAGGCGGGCACGGCGCAGCACCCACTTGGGGCTCGCGCCGACGTACTCGGCGAACAGCCGTTGCAGGGTGCGCACCGAGAGGCCGGCCTCGGCCGCCACCTGGTCGACCCGCAGCAGGCCGGGCGTGCCGGTGATCAGGGCGGTGATCTCCTCGGCCTGCAGTGCGGCCGGTCCCGGCTCCGGGCCCGGCAGTACGGTGCGCAGGAACCGCTCGGCCCGCGCGGTCATCACGGCCGGGTCGGCCGTGGCCAGGACGGCGCGCTGCGTCGCGGCGACGCCCGGGCCGAGCAGGTCGGCGGCGGGCCGGACCTGGCCGGCGAGATCCGCCACGGCGTGGCCGAGCAGCGGACGGAAGGCACCGGCGCGGAACTTCACCCCGAGCACGTGGCCGGCCCCCTCCAGCCGGCGGTCGAAGACGCCGAGCTGCACCCCGTAGACGGCGGCGTGCGGTGCCTCGAAGACCAGGTGGACGTTCGGGTGGGACAGCACGCGCTGCTGGTGCGCCGCCCGGCCGCGCAGGTCCCACCGCACGATCCAGTGGAACTCGACGAACGGCGCGAGGTCGGCCGCCGGTTCGCGGCGCAGCAGCTCGAAGTGTCCGGCGGCGGCCGTCGGCCGGAGCACGCCCCGCCCGATCCCGGGATCGGTCATCGCTCCAGCGTAGCTGTCGCGTTTGTTCAATACCGCGGACCGGCCGGCTGCCTACGGTCGTGGCATGAACGGACACCCGAACACCGAGACGTCCACGGCCGGGCCGCTGCTCGACTCGCCGCACAACTCGCTGCACAGCGCATTGCACAGCGCACTGCACAGCTCACTGCACCGCTCGTTGGCGGAGGGCGCCGCCGAGGCGGCCCGGGTCGCCCGCGGGATCACCCCCGGGCAGCTCACCGGCGCCACGCCCTGCCGAGATTTCGACACCCGCACGCTGGTCAACCACTGGGTGCTGTACACCTCCCACGGCCTGGAGCACCGGGCCCGCCGCGAGCAGCTCCCGGCGGACCTGGAGCACCGCGACTTCACCGCCGTGCCCGGCTGGGCCGACGCGTACGCCGCGCAGCTCGACCGGGCGGTGGCCGCCTGGGCCGAACCGGCGGTGTGGGAGGGCGTGATCGACAGCGGCGGCGGCCCGACGCCCGCCCCCGAACTCGCCGCGCTGCTGCTCGCCGAGCTGGTCGTGCACGGCTGGGACGTCGCGCGGGCCACCGGGCAGGAGTTCCGGTGCTCCGAGGAGACCGCCGGGCAGGTGCTCGGGGTGGTCGCGGCGAACGCGGAGCTGTACCGGAAGTACCAGGGCTTCGGCGAGCCCGTGGCGGTGCCCGCGGACTCCCCGGCCCTGGTCCGTGCCCTCGCCCTGTCGGGCCGCGACCCGCGCTGGAGCGCCGGGGCGCGGGGCCAGAACCTGCCTGACCGGCTCTAGCCGGCGGCGACGGCGGGGCCGACGTCCAGGCTGCTCGCCCGCAGGGACGCGACCAGGGAGGCGGGCGCGGTGGCCGTTGACCCGGCGTCGTACGGCGGCCGGGGCTGGTACTCGACGACGAGCTGGACGGCCTGGGCGGTCCGGTCGCCCGCGATCCGGCCGGTCAGCTCCAGGGCGAGGTCGATGCCGGCCGAGACACCGGCCGCGGTGGCGTACTTGCCGTCGACCACGACCCGCTCCTCGCCGGTGGCGGCGGCCCCGAGCGCGGCCAGCTGCTCCAGGGCGATCCAGTGCGTGGTGGCCCGGCGGCCCCCGAGCAGCCCGGCGGCAGCCAGCAGCAGGGAGCCGGAGCAGACCGAAGCCGTCCAGGTGGTGGCGGCGTCGACGTCGCGGATCCAGTCGAGGACGGCCCCGTCCGCCAGCACACCGGCGGTGCCCGGCCCGCCGGGGACGAGCAGGACGTCGGGCGCCGTCACCTCGTCGAGCGCGGCATCCGCGGTGAGGGCCAGACTGCCGAGGTCGGAGCGGACGGGCCCGCGGCGGGCGGCGGTAAAGACCACCTCGGCGCCCGGGATCCGGCCGAGGATCTCGTACGGGCCGACGGCGTCGAGGGCGGTGAACCGGTCGTAGAGCAGCACGGCGATCCGCACGGTGTCTCCCAGGGTGATGGCAGGGGTGGTCAGTCGGTACGAAAGTGGCGGCGGTAGTCCACCGGCGGCACGCCGAGCGTGCGGACGAACGCGCGGCGCATCGACTCGGCGGTGCCGTAGCCGCAGGCGCGGGCGATCTCCTCGATGCCGCCCGCGCTGTCCTCCAGGCGCCGCCGGGCGGCCTCCAGCCGGACGCCGTCCACGTACCGGCCCGGGCTGACCCCGACCTCGGCCCTGAAGGCGCGGGCGAACTGGCGCGGCGACAGGGCCGCGCGGGCGGCCAGCGCGTCCACCGAGAGGTCGGCGTCCGGGTGCCCGGCGATCCAGACCTGGACGTCGCGCAGCGGCTGCCGCTCGGCGAGCTGGGCGGCCAGCTGGGTGCTGAACTGGGCCTGGCCGCCGGGCCGGCGCAGGAACATCACCAGGTGCCGGGCGACCAGCAGCGCGGCGTCCCGCCCGTGGTCCTCCTCCACCAGGGCGAGCGCCAGGTCGATGCCGGCCGTCACTCCGGCGGAGCTGGCGACGTGCCCGTCCCGGACGTAGACCGGCTCCGGATCGACCTCGGTGTCGGGGTAGCGCCGGGCCAGTGCGTCGCAGTACGCCCAGTGCGTGGTGGCGCGCCGCCCGGCCAGCAGGCCGGCCTCGGCGAGCAGGAAGGCACCGGTGCACACCGACACCACGCGCTGCGCACCGGCGGCCAGTTCGGCGATCCGGCGGACGAGGGCCGGGTCGGGATCGGCGGTACCCGCGCCGCCGGGCACCACGAGGGTGTGCGGCGGCCCGGCGAGAGCGAGGTCCTCGTCCGGCAGCAGGCGCAGGCCGCTGCCGGTCCGGACGCCCGCGCCGGCGAGGCTCGCGGTCCGCACCCGGTAGGCGTCCGGGCGTCCGGCGGCGGCGCCGCCTCCGGCGAACACCTCCAGCGGGCCGGTCACATCGAGGCTCTGCACGCCCTCGAAGAGGACGATCAGCACACTGCGGGTCGTCATGCCGTCAGCCTGGCAGCGGCGCCGGGCGGCAGCAACGACGTGCTTCCCACCTTTTCTGCCATGCCCGCCGGGTGGGGGGCATGGGCGACCATGTACGCGCCGCACGGGCCGCACGCGCGAGACGCGGCCGTCCGACGGCTCACAGCAACGCGGCGAGCTCCCCGCGGGAGGCGACACCGAGCTTCGGATACGCCTTGTACAGGTGGTGGCCGACCGTGCGGGGGCTGAGGAAGAGCTGCGCGGCGATGTCGCGGTTGGAGTGGCCGTGGGCGGCGAGGCGGACGATCTGCAGCTCCTGCGGGGTGAGGCCGGCGAGCGGGCCGGCCCCGGGCGCGGCCGGGGCGGCCGTACCGGTGGCGGTGAGTTCGGTGCGGGCGCGCTCGGCCCACGGGTGGGCGCCCAGCCGTTCGAAGGTCTCCAGGGCGGCGCGCAGGTGGGGGCGGGCGTCGGTCCGGCGGCGTTCGCGGCGCAGCCACTCGCCGTAGAGCAGGGCGGTGCGGGCCTGTTCGAAGGGGCGGCCGGCGTCCTGGTGCAGTGCGAGGGCCGACAGGTAGCCGGATTCGGCGAGTTCGTCCGGGCCGAGCAGCGCCTGGCAGCGCAGGCGCAGGGCCTGGGCCCAGGGCCGGCCGGTGGCGGCGGCCCAGCGGGCGAAGCGCTCGTACGGTTCGGCGGCGCGCTCCGGGGTGCCCAGCCGGACGGCGGCCTCGACCAGGTCGGGTACCGCGCGGGTGGCGGAGACGTGGTGGCGGTGCGGGCCGGTGGTGAGGTGCTGGAGGCGGTCGGCGGCGTCGGCGGCCCGGCCCTGGCCGAGGTCGAGCAGGGCCAGCGCCCACTGCGCCCACGGTTCACCGGCGGCCGGGGCGCTGCCGGAGGCGGCGCCCGCGCCGCCGAGCGCGGCCGCGGCGAGGGCGGTGCAGGTGCCGGTGCTGCCGGTCAGGGCGGCCAGGTAGGCGAGCAGGGCGTCGAGTTGGCCTGCCCACTGGGGCTGTCCGGTGTCCTCGGCGAGGGCGCGGGCCTCGGCCGCGGTGATCTCGGCGTCCCGGTGGCGGCCGTGGAAGAGTTCGGCCTCGGCGAGGAAGAACTGCAGGGTGGGCAGGATGCCGACCGCGCCCCTGGCCCGGGCCTCGGCGACGAGTTCGACCGCGAGTTCGTACGTCTCGTCGTCGCGTCCGAGGATCAGGGTCGCACCGCAGACCTGGACGAGGTCGCTCGGGCCCGCCCCGGCCAGCCGGGCCTCGGCGGCGGTCTCCCGGGCGGTGGGCAGCGGCGGCGCCGGGCGGCCCAGCAGCGGCAGGACGCCGGCCAGCAGGTGGCGGGCGAGCGGCGCGGTGGGGTCGTCCGGCGGCAGCCGCAGCGCGGCCAGCCGGTCGAGGACGGCTCCGACGGGCTGCTCGCCGACGTACCAGGCGGCGTGGAAGGCCTGGAAGAGCATCCGGGCGGCGTGCGGCGCCTCGATGTCGGTGGCGGCGGCGGCCAGCAGCAGGCGGTGGGCGGCGGGGTAGTCGCCGCGCCAGAAGTGCGCGACGGCGTGGATGTGGGCGATGAGGGCGTGCGCGAAGGGGTTGTCGGTCCGGGCGCCGGCCCGGTCGGCGAGCTCCTCGGCCTGCTCCAACCGCCCCTCCTCGGTGGCGGCTTCGGCAGCGAGGACGAGCCGGCGGGTGGCGCCGTCGCGGTCGGGGGTGAGCCGGGCGGCCCGCTCGTACGCGGCGGACGCGCCGCCGTGGCCGCCCCTGGCCTCGGCCCGTTCGGCGGTGCGCTCCAGGGCGTCGGCGAGGGCGGCGTCGGGGCCGGTAGCGGCGAGGGCGAGGTGCCAGGTGCGGCGGTCGCCGTCCTCCAGTGCCTCGCCGAGCGCCCGGTGCACGGCCAACCGCTGTTGCAGTGGAGCCCGTTGGAGGATCGCGGCGCGCAGCAGCGGATGCCGGAAGGCCGGTGCCCGGTCGGCCGCCAGGTGGATCAGGCCGAGCTTCTCGGCCGGGGCGAGCTGTTCCGGCCCGGCGCCGAGGGCGGCGCCCGCCCGCAGGACGGCTCCGAGGTCGCCGGCCTCCTCGGCCGCGGCGACGAGCAGCAGCGTCTGGGTGGCCGCCGGAAGGCCGGACACCTGTCTGTGGAAGGCGAGTTGGAGTCGGCTGGTGAGCGGCAGTCCGCCCGGTGCGGCGGCGCCAGGCGCCTCGGCCGCCAGGGCGGCGGGGAGTTCGGCCAGCGCGAGCGGGTTGCCCCGCGCCTCGGCGAGGACGCGGCGGCGCAGGGCGGCCGGGACGGCGGCGGGGCCGGCCTGGAGCAGCTCACCCGCGGCCTCCTCGGAGAGCGCGGTGAGCCGCAGTTCGGGCAGGCCGACGGACGGGAGCGCGCCTTCGTCGTCGCGGGCGGCGAGCAGCAGGACGATGCCCTCGGCCTGGAGCCGGCGCGCGGCGAGCACCAAGGCGTCGGCGGAGGCGCGGTCGAGCCACTGTGCGTCGTCCACCAGGCACAACAGGGGCTTCTCGGAGGCGAGTTCGGCAAGGAGTCCGAGGGTGGCGAGCCCGGTGAGCAGCCTGCCGCCGGCCGGAGCCGGGTGACCGTCCGGAGCCGGGCGGCCGTCCGGACGGTGGGGGCTGTCCGGGCCGTGGGGGTCGTCGGCCAGCCCGAACGCGCCCTCCAGTGAACGGCGTTGCGGCACCGGGAGGGCGGGCAGCCGGTCGAGCCCGGGGGTGAGCAGCAGGTGCAGTCCGGCGAAGGACAGTTCCGCCTCGTACTCGACCCCGGTGGCCCGGATCACCCGGAAGTGCGGTCCGGCGGCCGCCTCCGCGTACGCCAGCAGCGCGGACTTGCCGATGCCGGGCTCGCCCCGCAGGACCAGCACGCCGCTGCGGCCGGCCCTCGCCCCGTCCAGCAGTCGCCCGATCGCGGCCTGCTCGTGTTCCCTCCCGTACAGCATGACCCGACCCTACCCACCTCAACGCCGGTAGGACCGACGGTGATTACCGATGCGTGACTGATTCGCCCGACGGCCGTCCTCCGTACCTTTTCGACCAGCGGGAACGCCCCGCAGACAGGACGAGGGAGAACACCGTGAGCAACCTCCAGCAGCTGGCCGAGCGCTACATCGCCACCTGGAACGAGAGCGACCCGGCCGCCCGGCAGAAGCTCGTCGCCGAGCTGTGGAGCGACGGCGGCCGCTACACCGACCCGCTGCTGGACGTCACCGGCCACCAGGACATCTCGGCGGCGATCGGCGCCGCCCGGGCCCAGTTCCCGGGCCTGGTGTTCACCCTCGGCCCGGTGGACGCGCACCACAACCTGGCCCGGTTCACCTGGGACCTCGGACCGGCCGGCGGCGAGGCCCTGATCGTCGGCTTCGACGTCCTGGTCGCGGGCCCGGACGGGCTGGTCGAGTCGGTGCTCGGCTTCCTGGACCACGTCCCGAGCAGCTGAGCCCGAGCAGCCGGACCGGGGCCGCCGGACCGGCCCCGCACTCCGACCCCGATCCCGCCGGGGCGCGCGCCCCGCGCCCCGGCCCGGCCCTCCCGAGGAGACCGAGATGAGCCGTACCACCCTGCACAGCGCCGCCCGACGCAGCACCACCCGGCCCGCACCCCACGGATCGACCGGGTTGCCCGACCACCCGGCCCGGGGGCTGCTCCCGGTCGTGCTGACCGCGACGTTCATGACCGCCCTGGACTTCTTCATCGTCAACGTCGCCGTCCCGTCCGTCCAGGTCGACCTGCGGGCCGGGCCCGCCGCCGTCCAGTGGGTGATCGCCGGGTTCGGGCTGGCACTCGCCGCCGCGCTGGTCACCGCCGGGCGGCTCGGCGACCGGTACGGGCGGCGCCGGGTGTTCGCGCTCGGGCTGGCCCTGTTCACGCTCGCCTCGGCGGGCTGCGGGCTGGCCCCGACGGCCGACGCACTGGTCGGCGCCCGGGTGGTGCAGGGGCTGGCGGCGGCGCTGATGGGGCCGCAGGTGCTGGCGATCCTGCGCACGGCGTACAGCGGCGCTGCGCAGGCCAGGGCGTTCGCGATGTACGGGCTGACAATGGGCGTGGGCGCGGTGTTCGGGCAGCTGATCGGCGGTCTGCTGATCCGGGCCGACGTCCTCGGGCTGGACTGGCGGAGCTGCTTCCTGATCAACCTGCCGGTCGGCCTGGCCGCGCTCGGCCTGGTCCGGCGCTGCCTGCCGGAGTCCCGCGCTCCACAGCGCCCCGGGCTCGACCCGGTGGGCGCCCTGCTGGTCACGCTCGCGCTGACGGGCCTGGTGCTGCCGCTGATCCAGGGCCGCGACCAGGGCTGGCCGCTGTGGACGTGGCTCTGCCTGGGCGGTTCCGCCGCACTGCTGGCCGTCTTCGGGGTGCACCAGCACCGGCACAGCTCCTCCCCGCTGGTGGACACCCGGCTGCTGCGGGAGCGAGCGTTCGGCGCCGGGATCCTCGCCCAACTGGCGTTCTGGCTCGGCCAGGCCTCGTTCTTCCTGGTCCTCGCCCTCTACCTGCAGCAGGGCCGCGGCCTGGACGCGCTCGGATCGGGCCTGGTCTTCACCACGATCGGCGCGGGCTACCTGCTCACCTCCACCGTCGCGCACCGGCTGGCCGCCCGGCTCGGCCGCCAGGTGGTGGCGACCGGCGCGCTGCTGATGGCGGCGGGCCTGGGGCTGCTCGCGCTCGCGGCGCAGCAGGCGGGCGGCACGGGCAGCGTCTGGTGGCTGGTGCCCGGCCTGTTCGTCGACGGCCTCGGGATGGGCATGGTGATCGCCCCGGTGACGACGACGGTGCTGGCCCGGGTCAGCCCGCAGCTGGTCGGCTCGGCGGCAGGGGTGCTGGCGACCGTCCAGCAGGTGGGCGGGGCGCTCGGGATCGCCCTGATCGGCATCGTCTTCTACGGCGCCGACGGTCTCTCGCAGGGCTTCGTCCAGAGCGTCGCCGTGCTGGCGGTGCTGGAACTGGCCCTGGCCGCCCTGGTCCAGCTCCTCCCCCGCCGGATCTGACCGTTCGGCCCGGTGACCGGCACCGACGTCACAGGTCCGAGGGCCCGGCAGCCGCTGCCGGGCCCTCGGGGTCACGGCCGCCGCCGTCATCGGGTTGGATGGGCGGATGAGCGACGAGAAGAGCACGGTACCGGCGTGGGAGCAGCGGTTCAGGGCGGCGCGGGTCTCCCTGCCGGACTGGGCCGAGGACGCCCCCGAACGGGCCCTGTACGTGTCGAACTCCACCGGCACGTACGAGGTGTACGCCTGGGACCGCGGCACCGGCGCGCACCGCCGGGTGACCGACCGCCCGAACGGCACCACCGACGCCGAACTCTCCCCCGACGGCGCCTGGGTCTGGTGGTTCGACGACAGCGACGGCGACGAGTTCGGCGTCTGGCGCCGCCAGCCCTTCACCGGCGGACCGGACGAGGAGGCCGTGCCCGGCCTGGCCGCCTCCTACTCGGCGGGCCTGGCGCTCGGCCGCGACGGCACCGTCGTGGTCGGCCGCTCCACCGACGAGGACGGGACGACCCTGCACCTGCGCCGCCCCGGCGCGGCCGGGCCGGTGGAGATCTACCGGCACGAGGAGTACGGGGGCGTCGGTGACCTCAGCTACGACAGCACGCTGCTGGCGGTCGACCACACCGAGCACGGCGACGCGATGCACTCGGCGATCAGGATCGTCCGGCTCGCCGACAACACGACGGTCGCCGAACTCGACGAGGTGACCGGCCGCGCGGAGCCGCGCGGTGTGGCCTGCCTCGGCTTCGCCCCGGTCGACGGCGACACCCGGCTGCTGGTCGCGCACCAGCGCCGCGGCCGCTGGGAGCCGATGCTCTGGGACGTGGCGACCGGCACCGAGACCGAACTGGCGCTGCGCGACGAGAACGGACGCGAACTGCCCGGCGACGTCTCCGCGCAGTGGCGGCCGGGGGCGCGGGCCCTGCTGGTCGAGCACGAGTACGAGGCGCGCAGCGAGCTCTTCACCTTCGATCTGGAGACGGGCGGGCTGACCCGGCTGGAGACCCCGCGCGGCACGGTCGGCGGCGCCACCGCCCGCCCGGACGGCACGGTGGAGTTCCTCTGGTCCTCCGCCGCCGAGCCGTCCGCCGTCCGCTCGACCTCGGGCTCGGTGGTGCTGCGGGCCCCCGGCGAGGTGCCGCCCCGGTCGGTCCCGGTGGAGGACGTCTGGGTGGACGGGCCCGGCGGGCGGGTGCACGCGCTGGTGCAGCGGCCGGCCGGCGAGGGCCCGTACCCGACGGTCTTCGAGGTCCACGGCGGCCCGACCCACCACGACAGCGACTCGTTCGCGGCCGGCCCCGCCGCCTGGCTCGACCACGGCTTCGCCGTCGTCCGGGTCAACTACCGCGGCTCGACCGGCTACGGGCAGGCCTGGACGGACGCGCTGCGCGAGCGGGTCGGGCTGATCGAACTGGAGGACATCGGCGCCGTCCGCGAGTGGGCGGTGGCGAGCGGCCTGGCCGACCCGGCGCGGCTGGTGCTCTCGGGCGGCTCCTGGGGCGGCTACCTGACCCTGCTCGGGCTCGGCGTGCAGCCGGAGCACTGGGCGCTCGGCCTGGCGGCCGTGCCGGTCGCCGACTACCTCACCGCCTACGAGGACGAGATGGAGGCGCTCAAGTCGCTGGACCGGACGCTGTTCGGCGGCACTCCGCAGGAGGTCCCGGAGCGCTGGACGGCGTCCTCGCCGCTGACCTACGTCGAGCAGGTCAGGGCACCGGTCTACATCAGCGCCGGCGTGAACGACCCGCGCTGCCCGATCCGCCAGATCGAGAACTACGTCCAGCGGCTGGAACAGCTCGGCCGGCCGCACGAGGTCTACCGCTACGATGCCGGGCACGGTTCGCTCGTCGTGGAGGAACGGATCAAGCAGCTGCGCCTGGAGATCGACTTCGCGCGGCGACACCTGGTACCTGGGGGACCCCTTGTCTAGACGTACCGTGCCGGCGGCTGCCGTGCTCGTGGCGGCCGTGCTCGCGCTCGCCGGCTGCTCGGACGCGAGCGAGGCCGAGGCACAGGCGTGCGCCGGCTACCCGTCGTCGCCCGCCGGCTCCGGCCCCTCGGCGAGCCCCACCGCCGGCAGGGCCGCGACGCCCGCTGCGGGCGCCACCAAGGCGGCGGCGGACGGCCGGGCCGGGGCGGCGGCCGTCCCGGCGCTGTTCACCACCCGGACGGCGGCGCAGACGGGCGTGACGCAGGCGGGCGTGGTGCAGACGGGCGTGGTGCAGGCGGGCGTGACGCAGGCGGGCGTGGTGCAGGCAGGGGTGGTGCAGGCAGGGGTGCTCGCCAAGGGTTCGAAGAGCAGCGGGTCCAAGGGCTCGAAGAGCGGGCGAAAGGTCCGCCACCACACCGACCACTACGACTCCGACGACACGGCCGGCAGCAGCAGCCGGTCGAGCAGCGACTGCGTGGGCACGTACCCGTCGGTCTCCCCGTCGCCGTCGCCTTCGGTATCGCCGTCGGTATCGCCTTCGGCGTCCAAGCCGGTGCCGCCGGTGGTCCCGACGCCGACCGTCAAGCCGTCCAGGTAGCCGGACGGCGGGTCACCCCGGGACCGTCACCCCAGGAGTCTCACTCCAGGACCGGGTCCAGCCCCAGGGCCCGGTCCTGCTCCGCCTCCGCCTCGCGGCGCACCAGGCGGAACCACATGAAGACCACGAAACCGCCGAAGACGAACCATTCCAGGGTGTAGCCGAGGTTCTGGAACGCCCGCAGGCTGAGCCCGTCACCGCCCTGCGGCTGCACCGTCGGCACCGCCGTGAGGCCGGCCGGCACGCTGTCGGCGGCCACCCAGCCGTCGTACCAGCCGTCGGCCGGGAGCGCGTTGACGAGAGCGGCCCGGCTGATCGTGCCGAGCTGGCCGGCCGGCAGCCCGCCGGCGACCGCGCCGTTGCTGCCGCTGCTCTCGCCGGCCTGCAGCCGCCCGGTGACGGTCACCTCGCCGGCCGGTGCCTCGGGGGCCCGGCCCTCGGGAGCGCCGGGCGCCCAGCCGCGGACGACGGCGACCGTGCGGCCGTCCGCGGTACGCAGCGGGGTGAGCACGTAGTAACCCGCCCGGCCGTCCAGCACGCGGTCGGGGACGAGCAGTTGGTGGGCCGGATCGAAGCTGCCGACGACCGTGACGGTGCGGCCGACGGTGGTGGTGCTGACCTCGGGCGCGGCGTCCGTCAGCACGCCCGCGAGCGGAGCGGCATGCGCATCCGCGGCGGCGGCCACGGCGACGCCGGTGTCGTGGTGCGCGGAGACCCGGTCCTCGAACCGGCCGAGCTGCCAGGAGCCCAGCCACAGGCAGACCGCGACGGCCACGAGGGCGAGGGCGGTACTGCTCAGCCAGCGCGGAGTCAGGAGGAACCGGTACACACCCCCCACGGTAACCAGTGCCCCCGGCCGGCCGGACCGTCGGGGTGCGCCCTGGCCCGGCGGGGCCGGTCAGCCCGCTGCGGGCACGCCCTGGGGGCGGTCGGGCGCTGCCTGCGGGGCCATCCGGTAGACCGTGCCCCCGCACGCGCCGTCGACGACGGCCTTGACGGTGGTCGAGCCGGTGGGCTGCGGCGTGTAGACGAGCGTGATGCTCGGCGCCGGGTCGCTCGGGGTCGGGGAGGGGAGTGCGGTGGAGGTCGGCGCGCCGGTCGGGGTGGCCGTGGGGGACGGCGAGCCGCCGCCCGCGCCCGGCTCCGCCTCGGCGCTCGGCCCGGGGGCGGCGGTCGCCGCCTCCCCCGCGTCGGTCCCCGCGGCCAGTGCCGCCGCCGCGGGCGACGGCGAGGCCGTCACCGGCACCTGCGGGGAGGGCGAGGCCGTGGCCGCGCTGCCCGGGCGGCGGCAGGCGGCGCCCGGCACCCAGCCGAACAGCACCCGGTACGACCCGTGCGGTGCCAGCACGAGCGGCCCGGCCGCCGCGACACCGCCGGGGTCGGGCAGCGCCGTCGCGGCGTCGCCCGCCAGGTGGTCGACGACCCGTACCAGTGCCGGATCGCCGCCGTTGGCCCCGCTCACCGCGACCGCCCCCGGCCCGGCCGGCGTGCAGCTGTGCCCGGACGTGTTGACCAGCGTGAAGGAGCCGTAGACGGCTCCCGCCGCGTCCGGGACGCCGACCTGGGAGGTGCCCTGGCCGAGGTCCGTCCGCGCGCATTCCGGGACGGCCGCCACCGCGCTGCCGGATCCCGGAGGTGCCGCGGCGGAGGGCGGGACGCCGGCGGCCGCGCTCGGAGCGGCACTCTGCGCCGCCGTCGCACTGCTGCTCGGGGCCGCGCCCGGGCCGCTCCAGGTGTACGGGAGCGGCAGGTGTCCGGCGGGGCTGCCGTCCCCACCGGTGTGGGAGTGGCCGTCGTCGGCGCCGCCGCCGTCGGCCGTGCTGGCGGCCGCCGGGCCGGTGAGGCCGAGCTGTTCGGGGATGCGCAGGGCGGGCAGTGCGACGGCGGCGCCGACCAGCACGGCGGCGGCGCCCGTCCAGGCCCCCCGGCGGACGGCCCGGCGCCGGGGCACCCCGCTGCGGATCCGCGCCAGCGCGGCGCCGTCCGGCTGGACGTCGGCGACCGAGCGGCGCAGCAGTTCCCGCAGGGCCTGTTCGTCCGCCGAGAGCCCCGGCGGGCCGGCGGCCGGCCGGGCACCCGGCCGAGGGTCCTCGGTCATTGCCCGGCCTCCATCTGCACCCGCAACGCGGCGATCCCCCGCGAGCCGTACGCCTTGACCGAGCCGAGCGAGATGCCCAGGGTGTCGGCGACCTGCGCCTCCGTCATGTCCACGTAGTAGCGCAGCACCAGCACCTCCCGCTGACGGCGTTGCAGACCCCGCAGCGCGGCCTTCAGTTGGTCGCGCTCCAGCGCATCGTAGGCGCCTTCTTCTGCACTGGCCATGTCAGGCATCGGCTTCGGCAGCAGCCGCAGGCCGAGGATGCGCCGGCGCAGGGTGGAGCGGGAGAGGTTGACCACCGTCTGCCGCAGGTAGGCGAGGGTCTTCTCCGGCTCGCGGACGCGCCGCCGGGCCGAGTGCACCCGGATGAAGGCCTCCTGCACGACGTCCTCGCAGGTGGAGATGTCGTCGAGCAGCAGGGCCGCCAGCCGCAGCAGTGAGCGGTAGTGGGCCTGATAGGTCTCGGTGAGCAGGTCTTCGCTGGTACCCGCCGTGCCGGCAGCGACCGCCGTCATCGTCCTGTCTACCGGCCTATCCACCGGCCGCGGGGCGCGCGGCGACAGTGCCGCGACAGAGATCGCCCCGACACCGGCTCCTACCCCGACCATGTTCGCCACGCCCGTTGGACACTCGATCCCCTGTCATGGTTGCCCAGCTCGCGGCACATTCTTCCGCATAGGCAGAATCCCCCTCCAGGGGTGGGAGGGGGATTCTGACAGTCCGTCTCGAAAGACGCCCTGAAGCAGGCTCAGCGGCCGGTGCCGCCGTAGACGACGGCCTCGTCCGTGGTGCTGTCCAGACCGAACGCGGAGTGCACGGCGCGGACGGCCTCGGTGACGTCGTCGGCCCGGGTGACGACCGAGATCCGGATCTCCGAGGTGGAGATCAGCTCGATGTTGACCCCGGCCTCGGAGAGCGCCTCGAAGAAGGTCGCGGTGACCCCCGGGTTGGAGCGCATACCCGCGCCGACCAGGGAGATCTTGCCGATCGCGTCGTCGTAACGGAGCGACTCGTAGCCGATGCCCTCCTTGACCCGGCCCAGCGCGTCGATGGCCTTCTGGCCCTCGGCCTTCGGGAGGGTGAAGGAGATGTCGGTCAGACCGGTGGCGGCCGCCGAGACGTTCTGCACCACCATGTCGATGTTGACCTCGGCATCCGCGATGGCGCGGAAGATGCGGGCCGCCTCGCCCGGCTTGTCCGGCACGCCGACGACCGTCACCTTGGCCTCGGACGTGTCGTGGGCGACTCCGGAGATGATGGCCTGCTCCATCTCGCCCCCTTCGGGCTTGGTCGGGTTGGTGCTGCTGACGATGGTCCCCGGAAGTCCGGAGAAGGACGAGCGTACGTGAATCGGGATGTTGTAGCGGCGCGCGTACTCGACACACCGGTCGAGCAGCACCTTGGAGCCGGACGAGGCCAGCTCCAGCATGTCCTCGTACGCGATCCAGTCGATCTTGCGGGCCTTCTTCACCACGCGCGGGTCGGCGGTGAACACGCCGTCCACGTCGGTGTAGATCTCGCAGACCTCGGCCTTCAGCGCGGCGGCCAGGGCCACCGCGGTGGTGTCCGAACCGCCGCGTCCGAGGGTGGTGATGTCCTTGCTGGACAGCGAGACACCCTGGAAGCCGGCCACGATCGCGATGTTGCCCTCGTCCAGGGCGGTGCGGATGCGGCCGGGCGTCACGTCGATGATGCGCGCCTTGTTGTGGACCGAGTCGGTGATGACCCCGGCCTGACTGCCCGTGAACGACTGGGCCTCGTGGCCCAGGGATTTGATCGCCATGGCCAGCAGCGCCATGGAGATCCGCTCTCCGGCGGTCAGCAGCATGTCGAACTCACGGCCGGCAGGGATGGGTGACACCTGCTCCGCGAGTTCGATGAGCTCGTCCGTCGTGTCGCCCATGGCGGACACCACGACGACGACCTCATGGCCGTCCTTCTTGGTGTCCACGATCCGGCGTGCCACGCGCTTGATGCCTTCGGCATCCGCAACGGATGAGCCGCCGTACTTCTGCACGACAAGGCCCACGTGCGCTCCTCGACTTGAGTCGGTTTTCCGGGGGCCGAGGATTGGCGCGGGTGGCGCCTCACGGCCCCCAGGCCCCCTAAGTGCCGGGGGTTCTGCGGTCCGCGCCAGTCTACCGAGCGGGGGTGGTCCGACCAGCGCTTTCCAGCTGGTGAGACATCCGTTCCAGGATTCGGACAGTTCTCCGACGCACCGACGGGCAGGTCTGCGGGCGAGTCGGTGCGGACCCGAAGAATCGGCGGGCTGCGGCTGCCGGGCCCCGGAATTCTTTGCCCGGCCACGGCCGGAAAGTTTTTCCGAGGCCTGCGTCACAGTCCCCGCCCCACGGCCGCCCCACGCCGGTTTCCACGCGTTCCGCTGCTTCGGAGCACCCCGTGGCGCGGCCTACAGCCCGAGTTCGGCCGCCATCAGGTCGCCGGCCTGCTGCTCCAGCTGCTCGTCCGTCAGCCCGTCGTCGTCGGTGTCCGCGCCGTCCGCCGCCGCCCCGATCGGGCTGTCCAGGCGGACGTGCGCGATCAGCGACTGCAGCGCGCGCAGGACCGCGGAACAGGTCGAACCCCAGTTGGACAGGTAGGAGAACTGCCACCACCACAGCGCCTCGCTCACCCGGCCCTCGCGGTAGTGCGTCAGCCCGTGCTGCAGCTCGCTGACCACGCCCGCCAGGTCGTCCGAGATCCGGAACGCGTTCGGCTTCTCCGGCGGCCCGTACGGGTCGAAGACCTCGTGGTAGACGTCGATCGGCGCCAACAGCTCCGCGAGCCGCTCGCGCAGCTCCACGCCGTCCGGCTCCGGGCCCGTGTCCGGCTCGAAGCGGTCGTCCGGCAGGACGTCCTCGATCGCGCCGAGGCGGCCGCCGGCCAGCAGCAGCTGCGACACCTCCAGCAGCAGGAGCGACACCGCGCTGCCCGGCTCGTCGCCCTTCGCCACCTCGGTGACGGCCAGGACGAAGCTCTCCACCGAGTCCGCGATCTGCACCGCGAAGTCGTCGGGCTCCGAACCCTGGGCGTGCGTGTGGGCGCCGTGCATCCCGGTCCCGTGCGTCCCGGTCCCGTGCGTGTGGTCAGACATCGAGCAGTCGTCTCCCTTCGAAGGCCCGGCCGAGGGTGACCTCGTCCGCGTACTCCAGGTCCCCGCCGACGGGCAGACCGCTCGCCAGCCGGGTCACCCTCAGGCCCATCGGCTTGCACAGCCGGGCCAGGTAGGTGGCGGTCGCCTCCCCCTCCAGGTTGGGGTCGGTGGCCAGGATCAACTCGGTGACCGTACCGTCCGCGAGCCGCGCCAGCAGCTCACGGATCCGCAGGTCGTCCGGGCCGACGCCCTCGATCGGGCTGATCGCGCCGCCCAGCACGTGGTACCGCCCGCGGAACTCCCGGGTGCGCTCGATCGCCACCACGTCCTTGGACTCCTCGACCACGCAGATCACCGCGAGATCGCGCCGCGGATCCAGGCAGACCCGGCACCGCTCGGACTCCGCGACGTTGCCGCAGACCGCGCAGAACCGGACCTTGTCCTTGACCTCCAGCAGCGTGTGCGCCAGCCGGCGGACATCGGTGGGGTCGGCCTGCAGGATGTGGAAGGCGATCCGCTGCGCGCTCTTGGGCCCGACGCCGGGCAGCCTGCCCAGTTCGTCGATCAGGTCCTGAACCACGCCCTCGTACAACGTCGCGCCTTCCCTCGTACCTGCCCGCGGTCCCGGTCAGGGGCCGCCGGTGCCATCATCCAACGAATCGGGCGCCGGACACACCGTCCGACGCCCGACTCCCGCACAAATCACACAATGCCCGGCCCGCGCGAACTGCTCGGACGGCCCGGCCTGCTCAGGGCGCCCGTGACGTCCGGGACGCTCAGAACGGTTTCCCGGACGCTCAGAACGGCAGGCCGGGGATGCCCCCGCCGCCCAGGCCCTGGGTCAGCGGGCCCATCCGCTCCGCCTGGATCTTCTGGGCCGACTGGTTGGCGTCCCGGACGGCCGCCAGGATCAGGTCGGCGAGCGTCTCGGTGTCCTCCGGGTCCACCGCGGCGGGCGCGATGGTCAGGCCGACCAGCTCACCGGCCCCGGTCACCGTCGCCTCGACCAGGCCACCGCCCGCCGAACCGCTCACCTTCGCCTCGGCCAGCTCCTGCTGGGCCCGGGCGAGCTCCTCCTGCATCTTCTGCGCCTGCTTCAGCAGCTGCTGCATATTGGGCTGGCCACCACCGGGGAACACGGCTCACTCCTGCCTGAGTACGAACACCTTGGTACGGACTGGATCACGCCACCACGGCACACCGCGGCCCGCATGGCGCACCACGTGGCGTACGGCGGCGTACGTCACTGGCGAGCCTACGTGCTGCGGACGGCCGACGCGGGCGTACCCGGCGCGGAACCCGTCCGGCCCGCCCCCGGCTCGCCCCTCCACCCCTGTCCCACCGCGATGAGCCCTGACTCCCCTGGCTCCCCCTGTGGCCCCGGTGGCCCCGGTGGCCCCTGTCTCCCTCGTCGCCCTTATCGCCCTTATCGCCCTGCGACCGCTACCCGCCCGTGTGGTGGATCTCCTCCAGGACCGTGGCGCCCAGCTCGCGGATGATCAGCTCCTGCCCGGAGAAGGAGCTCTCCCCCGGGGCCGTCCCCGGCCGGGGTGCCTCCTCCTCCGGCGAGGGCATCGGCGGCACCGGCGCGGGCGGGGCCTGGACCTGCGGGGCCGTCCCCGGGCCCGGGGCCCGGACCGGCGCGGGCTGCACGGCCGGCGCAGCCGTCGGCGTGAACGCGGCCGACGGCTGCGGCGGCGCCTGCTGCTGCTGCTGCGGTGGTTGATGTTGTTGCTGCTGTTGCTGTTGCTGCTGTTGTGCGGCGGGGTGGGTCGGCTGCTGCGGCGCGCCCCAGCCTCCACCGGCGTTGCCACCGCCGGCCGGAGCGGCCTGGGTGCCCGCGCCCGAGGGGTCGACGATGCACTCGATCCGCCAGTCCACGCCCAGCGCGTCGGCGAGCGCCTGCTTCAGCACGTCGTCGCTGTTGCTGCTGACGAAGCTGTCCCGGGCACCCGCGTTGATGAACGAGACCTGGAGCACACTGCCGTCGAAGCCCGCGACCTGCCCGTTCTGGCTCAGCAGGATCCAGGTGAAACGACGGCGGTTCTTCACCGCCTCCAGGATCTGCGGCCACATCTGCCGAACCTGCCCCGCCCCCTGCGCCGCAGCGGCGGACGGCTGGCCGCCGGTCGCCGGCGCGGCCTGCACGGTCGGTACCGGTGCGGCCTGCACCGGCGCGGCGACCGGAGCGGGCGCCGACGTCGGCGCACCACCGGCCGGCGGGAAACTGCGCGCGATCGGCCACGCCCCGGGCGCGGGCCCGGCCGGCGCGGCGGGCGGCGCCTGCGGCTCCGGCGCGGCCGCCGGTGCGGGCATCGGGGCCTGCACGGACGCGGGATGCTGCTCTGCGGCAGGCGCCGCGTAGGCGGCCTGCGGGACGGCGGGCTGCGGGGCAGCGGCCATCGGCGGAACGGCCATCGGCGCCGCTGCCATGCCCGCCGGGGCCGCCATGCCCGCCGCGAAGCCGCCGGCCGCCGCACGGCGCTCCAGCTTGTCCAGCCGGGCCTGCAGCGACAGCTCGTCGCTGTACGCGCCGGGCAGCATCACCCGGGCGCAGATCAGCTCCAGCTGCAGGCGGGGCGCCGCGTTGCCGCGCATCTCGGTCAGCCCGGTGTTGACGATGTCGGCGGCCCGGCTCAGTTCGGCCGCCCCGAAGGAGTCGGCCTGCGCCTGCATGATCGCCACCCGGTCCGCCGGGGCGTCGATCAGACCCTTCTCGCCGGCGTCCGGCACGGTCGCCAGGATCACCAGGTCCCGCAGGCGCTCCAGCAGGTCCGTCACGAAACGCCGCGGATCGTGCCCGCCCTCGACCACCCGGTCGATGACCTGGAACACCGTCGCCCCGTCCTGCCCGGCGAAGGCGTCCACCACCTCGTCGAGCAGCGCCGAGTCGGTGTACCCGAGCAGCGCGGTGGCCATCGTGTACGTCACGCCGGCCTCGTCCGCGCCCGCCAGCAACTGGTCCATCACCGACATCGAGTCACGCACCGAACCCGCGCCCGACCGCACCACCAGCGGGAACACCGAGTCCTCGACCTGGATGCCCTCGCGCCCGCAGACCTCCGCGAGGTAGTCGCGCAGCGTGCCGGGCGGCACCAGCCGGAACGGGTAGTGGTGCGTCCGGGAGCGGATCGTCCCGATCACCTTCTCCGGCTCCGTGGTCGCGAAGATGAACTTGAGGTGCTCCGGCGGCTCCTCCACCACCTTCAGCAGCGCATTGAAGCCGGCCGAGGTCACCATGTGCGCCTCGTCCAGAATGAAGATCTTGTACCGGCTGTGCACCGGCGCGAAGAACGCCCGCTCCCGCAGGTCACGCGCATCGTCCACACCACCGTGCGAGGCGGCGTCGATCTCGATCACGTCGATCGACCCCGGGCCGCCGGTCGCGAGATCCCGGCAGGACTGGCACTCCCCGCAAGGAGTCGGCGTCGGCCCCTGCTCGCAGTTGAGGCAGCGCGCCAGGATCCGCGCGCTCGTCGTCTTGCCGCAGCCGCGCGGGCCGCTGAACAGGTAGGCATGGTTGACCCTGTTGTTGCGCAGGGCCTGCTGGAGCGGAGCGGTCACGTGCTCCTGCCCGATGACCTCGGCGAAAGTCTCGGGGCGATAGCGGCGGTACAGGGCTAGGGACACACCACCGACGATATCGGGACGCACGGACAAACGCGGCGCCCGTCACCCACCCAACCGGGCCACCACCGGCCCCGGAGAACGCAAAGACCCCTCGTGCACCCGCCAGAGCCCTCCTACCCTTGCTGCCTTCCGGCCCTGGGGGGGTTCAGAGAGATAACGCCACACGAGGGGCTGCCCCCAGAGTAGCGGATCCCGGGCCCACCTCCTACCGCCGACCCCACTCTCGGATCCGCAGGCACCCACCCACGACCACCTGCGGATAGCTGGTCGCGAGCACCCCCAAACATGTACTAAGCTCTCCCACGGAGGATTCGCCTAGTGGCCTAGGGCGCACGCTTGGAAAGCGTGTTGGGGGCAACCCCTCACGAGTTCGAATCTCGTATCCTCCGCCTCTGCCAGCCATGGCAGCTCGAAGGCCCCGACCGGGAAACCGGCCGGGGCCTTCGGCGTTCCACCCGCTTTGGTCCGCGTGGACCATAGCTCGACTGCGGGAACTCCGGTGGCAGCAGACCCGCCTTGAGGCGCACCGCCGACCATGCGGCTCCGGCGCCTACAGGTGCTTCGGCTTGCGCCTCATCGGCCAGCCGGTTGAGCCAGGGCTTCTCAGTCTCTTCGGCCGCCGGCTCAGACGCCGGTACTCGGCGATGTCGATCACTACGGCATCCTGCTTGCTACGCCGAGTGATGACCGTCGGGGTCTCGTCCCGACGCGCGCGGTCAAGAACATCCACAAGCTGGCTCCGGAGTTGGGCCATGGATGCAATCACGGGGTCGCTCATGCAATGAACGCAACAGATGTGAATCTGTGCCACAAGGCATCCGCGAGCCGGGAAGGCGGCACCCTGAAGCCATGGTTGCGGTTTTGGTTGCATTCACTCCCGTCAGACCCGTCGGATGCGTCAGAGCACGGCGAGGCTGTGGCTCCTGGGATCACCCTCGGCGAGCCGGTTGTGATGTAGCAGGCCGACCAGGGACGTAAGGACTGCGGCGCGGCCGCAGGGGTGGTGCGGTCAGAAGTCCGAGAGCCCCGGGTCGTCGGCGCTCGGGGCCGGCTGCTCCGGCCTCGGGCGCTGTGTGCGGACGCGGCTCGCGTGGGCCACCGTCACCGCCGAAGGGACGCCGACGCGGAGGGCAGAGAGCCCCACCGGGAGCAACCCCCGTCAACGGCGTCGGTGAGACGTACGCGGTGTCGGACGTGCCGTCCACGACCCACGCACGGACGGGTGGCGAGCCGACGTCGCCCTCGATGGTGACGGTGAACGGCCGGCCGCCGCCGTCCGGGGTGAAGTTGCCGGAGCAGGACGTCGACGTTCCCGCGTTGGCCACGGTGTTGTCGTACGTCCGGCAGTCGGCTTCGGTCACGGTGCCGGGCTTGCCCCACAGTGCCGCCCGCAGCTCTCCGGTGAAGTTCGTCAGCACGACGTAGGCCAAAAGCAGCCCGACCAGGCAAGCCAGCGCCGGCCACGGCGCGGGTCCGACCTGCTCCGGTTGCCCGTCCGGAACGTCCTCGCCCTCGCTCATCCCCACCCCCGGGCCGCCGACGGACCTCCCTGGTGACCGCACGGGAGCACCCTCGGAAGCCCTTGTGCGACCACGGCCGTGATCCGCACTTCGGTGCGCAAGCCGACCTCTCGACCGGTGCGCCCCGCCGCGCACCCCGTGCGGACGGCCAACGGCGGCAGCCGGTGGAGATTGTGTCGGGGACACCCCTACGGGTTCGGATCCCGTGCCCTCCGCCGGCGGACGGCCCGGCGCCGGGACCAGGTGAGAAGGTGGAGTCCGGAAGGGCTTCCCCCCAAGAAAGCAGGTCCCGGGCATGACGGCCGTACAAGGCAGCACTGTCGAGATTCCGACCCAGGACGGCACGGCGGACGCCTACTTCGTCCGCCCGGCGGGCGACGGGCGGTACCCCGCCGTGCTGCTCTACCAGGACGCGTTCGGGCCGCGGCCCGCGCTGAACGCGATGGCCGACCGGCTGGCCGCCGAGGGCTACGCCGTCCTGACGCCCAACGTCTTCTACCGCCATGGCCGCGCCCCGGTGGTCGAGCTCCCCGCGCACATCGACCACGACAACCGCGGCGCGCTGTTCGCGCAGCTGATGCCGCTGATGCAGGGTCTGACTCCCGACCTGGTGGTGGCCGACGCGCACGCCCACCTCGGCTGGCTCGCCGACTGCCCGCAGGTCGCCGACGGGCCGATCGGCATCACCGGCTACTGCATGGGCGCCCGGCTCGCCCTGCACACCGCGGGCGCCTTCCCGGACCGCGTGGCCGCCGTCGGCGGCTTCCACGGCGGCCGGCTCGCCACCGACCAGCCCGACAGCCCGCACCTGGCGGCCGCCACGATGACCGCGGAGGCGTACTTCGGCCACGCCGACCAGGACCAGTCGATGCCGCCCGAGCAGCAGGAGCGCCTGGAGAAGGCGTTCACCGAGGCCGGCGTCACCCACCGCTGCGAGGTCTACCGGGGAGCGGGGCACGGCTACACGCAGTCCGACACCTCCGAGTTCGACTCCGCGGCGACGGAACGTCACTGGGTCGCGCTGCTCGACCTCTTCGACCGCACCCTGCGCGGCTGACGGCGGGCACCCTCGCCCCGGGTGGGGCCGTTACGGAGGAGCGGGCGCCGTACCGGCCGCGCCCGGGCGCGGCCCGGGCCGCGCCCGACCGTGGTGGCGACGGCCTCGGATCCCGCTCCCGCCCCCCAGGTGTTGCGCCCTGCCCCACCCGCCCCTATCGTGTGCGAACGTCTGTCCACTTCGCGACGGGGGCTCGTCCTGATGAAACGTCAGTTCAGAACCACAGCAAGCGCGATACTCGCGGCCGGCCTGCTCGTCGCCGGTGTGCTCGTCGGCGCGTCACCGGCGGCGGCCGCTGCGGCGCCGACGGTGCTGCCCGCGTCCGAGTACACCCTCACCGCGGACTACCACCGGTTCGACACGCTCAACTCGGCCCTCGTCACGGCACTGGGGACCTCCCCCGTGCACACGGTGATGGAGAACGCGAACCACGTCCGGCAGGCTCTGCCCGCGTCCTTCTCCGTCGGAGGCCTGTCCACCGGCTTCCGGTTCGACGACGGCGACGACTCCGACTGCCAGAGCTTCCCGCAGGGCATCACGACCAGCCGGGACGCCGTCGGGACCGCGAACAGCGGCAACTACGACGGCCACCAGCTCGTACTGGTGAGCTGGTACACCAAGGACGAATGCGGCGGCACGCAACAGCGGCGCAGCCGGATCACCCTGGCCGACTGGGACGCCGACTTCCCGAACACCTACCGCAAGATCCTCCTGGTGGAGCCGACCGGCACCGCGGCGGCACCGGACTTCAAGGACATCCCGATCCACGCCGGCGGCGTCTCGTGGTACGGCGACCACCTCTACGTCGCCGACACCGGGCAGGGCATGCGCGTCTTCGACATGCGCAAGATCCTCAACACCGACAGCGGCGGCACCGCCGACCAGATCGGCCGCGAGTCCGGGACCGTCTACCACGCCCACAACTACGCCTACGTGCTGCCCCAGATCGGCACGGTCACGGCGCAGACGACCTCCGACGACAGCCTGGTGTGGTCGTCGATCTCCCTCGACCGGGTCAGCCGGTCGATGGTGATGACGGAGTACACCTGCCCGTCGGGCTGCACCGACTACCCGAACCGCCCGCCGAGGGCCGTCCGCTTCCCGTTCGCCTCCGGGGCGACGACGTTCGCCGCGACGACGACCGCCGGCCAGGCCCTCCGACTGCCCTGGTACAACCTCAACGGCGTGGCCTCCCACAACGGCCGGTGGTGGTTCAACTCCTCGGGGTCGAAGAAGCTCTACTACTGGACCCCGGCCGCAGGACCCTCCACCTTCGCCTGGGTGGGCGGCGGCGAGAGCCTCTCCTACTGGGAGGACGCCACCACCTCGGACCTGCTGTGGTCGCTGCAGGAGCCGGCGGGCGGACGCAACGTCTTCGCCGTCACCCAGGCCACCTACGGCGGCGGCTGAGCACAGGAGCTGTGGCAGCCCGAAGGCCCGGCCGGGAGAACCGGCCGGGGCCTTCGGCATCTCGTCGTCCCTGGCCCCGGACCCCGGACCCAGGTGCGGGCTCGGGCCCGATGGCGGCGTTCAGCGCCGGATCACCCAGTCGGGGGTCCACGTCCCGGCGGCGTCGTGGCCGGTGGTGGTGGCGGCGAGGTGGGACCGGAGGGTGGCCAGCGCCGGGTGGGGGTTGTCGCGGTGCCACAGGAGCGAGTGCGGGTACACGGGCGTCGGGGCGGTCACCGGGATGCGGCGCAGGCCGTGGCCGGCGGGCCAGACGAGGCGGATGTGCTCGCCCATGAAGGTGGCCAGGGCCGGGGTGTCGGCGATGGTGTCGAGGAGCGCGTCGGAGCCGAAGTTCGGGCCGGTCGCCTCGATGGTCAGGCCGAACTCGGCGACGAGGTCGTCGTAGTAGGCGGCCCATTCGGTGCCGGGGGCGATGCCGGGCATCCAGATCCGGTGCCCGGCGAGCTGGGCGACGGTCACCGACCTGGCGCCCGCCAGCGCGTGGGCGGGGCCGGTGAGGAGCTGGAGGGGCTCGTCGAGCACCCGGACGGACTCGATGTCCTCGGGCAGGGGCCGGCCGGGCGCGGCGACGGCACGGAAGGACGCGTCGATCGCACCGGACCGGATGGCGGCGACGGCCGTCTCCACGTCGAACAGCATCACCACGTCGAGGTCCGTCCCGGGGTGCGCGCGATGGAACCCGCGCATCAGGCCGGACGCCGCGCCGCGCGAGTTGATCACGTCCACGCGCAGCGGACGGTGTCCGGTGCGCACGGACGCGACCGCGCGCTCGGCGGCGCGCAGCAACTCGCGCGCGTGGGGCAGGAACGCCTGCCCGTCGATGGTGAGTTCGGCGCCGCGCGCGGTGCGGGTGAACAGCCGGACGCCGAGGTCGCGCTCCAGCGCGGCGATGCGCTTGGAGACGGCCTGCTGGGTGATCGACAGGTCGGCGGCGGCCTTCTGGAACTGGCCCGCGTCGGCGGCGGCGACACAGGTGCGTACGGTTTCGAGATCCACGCCCCGACCCTACTGAACAACCAGCGGTTGTCACTGGACGGCCGGATGGTTGTTTGACCTGGTGTTGTGCTCCCCGCTTAGCTCTCATCGGTCAACGGTTGTTTGTCCGACCGGTACTTCGAGGGGGCACGCCGGGCATGGTGGGCAGGAGGCCGCTGGGCCGGCAGTTCGGCTGGCTGTGGGCGGCGTACGCGGTGAGCGCGTACGGGTCCGGGCTGGGGTTCGGGGCACTGCCGCTGATCGCCGTGCTGGTCCTGCACGCCGGGCCCGCCGAGGTGTCCGCGCTGTCCGCGGTGGGGCCCGCGGTGGGTGCGCTGATCGCGGTGCCGCTCGCGCCGTGGGTGGAGTTCCGGCGCAAGCGGCCGGTCATGATCGTGATGGACCTGATCCGGTTCGCGGCCCTGGCGTCGGTCCCGGTCGCCCACGCCTTCGGCCGGCTCGGTATCGCCCAGTTGCTCGTGGTCTCGGCCGTGCTCGCCGCGGCCAGGATCACGTTCGGCGCGGCCAGCGGCGCCTACCTCAAGGCGCTCGTCCGCCCCGACGACCTGCTCGTGGCCAACGCGCGCTTCGAGTCCACGAACTGGAGCTCCATCGCGGTGGGGCCGCCCCTGGGCGGGGCGGCGGTCGGCCTGTTCGGGCCGCTCGTCACCGTGGTGGCCGACGCAGTCAGCTACCTGCTCTCCGCGCTGGGCATCACCGCGATCCGCGGCCGGGAGGAGGCGCCCCGGCCGGCCGGCGGGAGCCCGGTCCGGGCGGGCGGACTGATCGACGGCTGGCGGCACATCATGGGCGATCCGGATCTACGGGCGCTCTATCTCAACAACCTGCTCGTCTCCGGTCTGATCATGGCCACCGAACCGCTGCTGGCCGTGCTCATGCTCCGCCGGCTCGGGTTCCCGGCCTGGCAGTACGGCCTCGCCTTCGCCGTCCCCTGTCTCGGCGGGCTCATCGGCTCCCGGCTGGCCCGCCGGGTGGTGGCCCGCCACGGGCGGCACCGGGTCTTCCGGGTCGTCGGCACCCTGCGCGTCGTCTGGCTGATCGGCCTGGCCTTCGTCCGTCCCGGCGTCGTCGGCCTCCTCACGGTGATGGCCGTCGAGCTGGCGGTCGTCGTCAACATGAGCCTGTACACCCCGGTGCTCGCCACCTACCGGCTCGAACGCACGCCGAGGCATCTGGTCGCCCGCACCCTGTCGGCCTGGTCGATCGGCCAGCAGTCGTCGATCGCCGTCTTCACCGCGCTCGGCGGGCTGCTCGCCGGCCGTACCGGCCCTCGTACCGCTCTCGCGGTCGTGGGACTGCTCGTCCTCCTCACCCCGCTCCTGCTTCCCCGCGGGAGGGCCCCGGGAGCGTCCAACACTCCCGGGGCCCGGTGATCAGCGCGGAATCTGCGCGGACTCTGCGGGGAACCAGCGCGGAATCAGCTGAACGTCAGCGCCCCTGGAGGGACTTGACGTTGTCGCCGAAGGTCCAGCCCTTGGAGCCGTCCCAGTTGATCGACCAGGTCATGAGCCCCTTCAGCTGGCCGCTGAAGGAGTTGTAGGCCTGGCTGACCAGGCTCGGCGCCATGTAGCCGCCACCGGCGCCGGACTGGGCCGGCAGGCCGGGCACCTGCTTGTCGTACGGCACCTTGATCGTGGTGCCCTGGATGACCAGGCCGTTGTTCAGGCAGGTGGTCTGCGCGGTGAAGCCCTGGACGGTGCCGGCCGAGTAGGAGTCGCCGGAGCAGCCGTACATGCTGCCGTTGTAGTACTGCATGTTCAGCCACCACAGGCGGCCGTTGTCGACGTACTTCTTGATGATCGGGAGGTAGGAACCCCAGATCGAGCCGTAGGTGACGCTGCCACCGGTGACGTACGCGGTCTCGGGGGCCATCGTCAGGCCGAAGCCGGCGGGCATCTGGGCGAGGACGCCGTCGATGATGCGGATCAGGTTGGACTGGGAGGCGGACAGCGTGTTGATGCTGCCGCTCCCGGACAGGCCGGTCTCGATGTCGATGTCGATGCCGTCGAAGTTGTACTTCTTGAGGATCGGGACGACGGTCGCGACGAACTTGTCGGCGACCGTGCTGGAGCTCAGGTCGATGCCTGCGGCGGCGCCGCCGATCGACATCAGGAGCGTCGCCCCGGCGGCCTTGGCCTGGCACATCTCGGCGGGGGTCGAGACCTTGACGCCGGCGTCCATGCCGTCCTGCCACAGGACGGTGCCGTCCGAGAGGATCACCGGGAAGGCGGCGTTGATGACGTTGTAGCCGTGCGCGGCGATCCGGCTGTCCGTGATGGGGACCCAGCCGAGGCCGGGGTGGACGCCGTTCGAGGCGCCGTCCCAGTTCTCCCAGTAGCCCTGCAGGACCTTGCCCGACGGCTTGGGCTTCGTGGCGCAGGTCTCACCGGCGGTCGGCGTGGCGGTCGATGTGACGGTCGGCGTCACCGTGGGGGTGACGGTGGGCGTCACCGTCGGAGTGACGGTCGGCGTCACGGTGGGGGTCACCGTCGGCGTGACAGTGGGCGTCACCGTCGGCGTGGGGCTGCTGCCGCCGGGACCGGTGAGCGACACGTCGTCCGCGTAGTACGCGGGCTGCCCGTACCAGCCGTGCAGGTAGACGGTCACCGAGGTGGTGCTCGCCCCGGTGGTGAAGCCGACGCTCAGCTGGCTGTACGCCGGGCTGCTGGGCGTCCAGGTGGACGGGGCAGTGGTGATGCCGGTGCCGGTGGCGCCCAGGTACACGTAGCTGCCCTGGACGTAGGCGCTCAGCGTGTACTGGGAGTTGGGCTGCACACTGATGGTCTGGGCGCACTGGGCGTTGTCCTGGCCGCTCGGCGTGCCCTTGAGCGCGGAGGTGCCGGCGTGGACCGGGCTGGCGACGGCGGCGCCGCCGGAGCAGGTCCAGCCGGAGAGTCCGCTCTCGAATCCGGGGTTGGCCACCAGGTTGGGGGTGGCGGCCCCGGCCGTGACGGATCCCGCCACGACGACGGCGGCACCGATGACGGCTGCGGCGCTCACGCCGGCGACGGAGCGTCGCAGGACGGTCGGCCGGTGCGTGGGGCGGCCGGCCCGGTTCACCTGCGATGCGCGTTCCAGGGGCGCCCGTTGCGGGTGCGTGGCCCGCAGTGGATCGCCACCGGTCAGGTCGCCTTCGAGGCGGCCGGGAGCCGGACTGGGGCGGAATTCACCCGACAGACGTGGAGTACGTGACCTCCGACGGAACATGCTGTGCTCCCTTCCCGCCGAGCGTCATGGACATGACCGACGCGTGGGGGCGTGACGCCCGGCTCTGGGTGAGGTGGGGACATGTGGGGCTGTGCCGCACCGGATCGTAGAAGGGGTGGCGGGGCGCGTCAATAGGTCTGGACCAAAATAGGTCTGGACCAATATCGACGGAGGTGACCCGGCCGGCCGAGGACGATCCCGCAGGGTTCCACGTGCGGGAGGATCGGCAAGTCCTTCTGCACCGGGCCGGGTTGAGGTCCGACGCGACGGCGTCGGCGGCCGGGCGCCTGCGACCCCGCGCGGTCGTGGGCGCAGGTCGAAGGCCCGGACCACCCAGTGGTCCGGGCCTTCGGTGGCGCGGTCGGGGTGCCGTGCTCCGGTCCCCGCTAGGGGCAGCTGATGACCGTGTCGCCCGGCGTGGTGGTGCAGGTGTCGACACCGGAACCGCCGTTCAGGGTGTCGGTGCCGGGGCCGCCGTCGAGCCTGTCGTTGCCGAGTCCACCGGTCAGTGTGTCGTTGCCGAGTCCACCGGTCAGTGTGTCGTTGCCGGGCCCGCCGTTCAACGTGTCGTTGCCGGAGCCGCCGTCCGCCATGTCGTTCCCGGACCCGGCGTAGACGATGTCATCGCCGCCGCCCGCACTGATGGAGTCGTTGCCGCCGAAGGCGCAGATCACGTTGTTGCCGCTCGTGCCGACGAGGGTGTCGGCGTTCCTGGTGCCGAGGATCGTGCAGCCGTGGGCGTTGTTCACGGTGGCGGTCGCCCGGGCGGTGTTGTTGGCCGGTACGGGGTCGGACTGGGCGGCACTGACCGTCGCGGTGTCGGAGACCGTACCGGTGGCGGTCGGTTCGACGGTCACGGTCACCGTGGCTCCGGCGCCGGGCGCGAGAGTGCCCAGCGCACAGGAGGCCGTGGTGGCCGTGGTGGTGCAGGTGCCCTGGCCGGGCACGGCCGACACCAGGGAACCGGGACCGCTGACGATGTCGGCCAGCGTCACCCCGGTGGCCGGCAGGGTGGCACTGTTGTTGGTCACCGTCACGGTGTACGAGGGGACATCGCCCAGGCTGACGGTGGCCGGCCCGCTCTTGGTGACCGACACGTCCACGCCGGCGGGGGGCTGAACGGCGGTGGCCGCCGTGGCCGTGTTGTTGGCCGGTACGGGGTCGGACTGGGCGGCACTGACCGTCGCGGTGTCGGAGACCGTACCGGCGGCCGTGGTCCCCACCGTCACGGTCACCGTGGCTGCCGCGCCGGGCGCGAGAGTGCCCAGCGCGCAGGAGGCCGTGGTGGCCGTGGTGGTGCAGGTGCCCTGGCCGGGCACGGCCGACACCAGGGAACCGGGACCGCTGACGGTGTCGGCCAGCGTCACCCCGGTGGCCGAGAGGGTGGCACTGTTGTTGGCCACCGTCACGGTGTAGACGGCCTGACTGCCCGCGCTGACGGTGGCCGGCCCGGTCTTGGTGACCGACACGTCCACACCGGCCGGGGCACCGGCGCCGCCCTCGTAACGGGCCAGGGCGAAGTCGTGGCCCGGCCCGCCGTACCCGGCCGCGAGGATCCGCCCGTCGGACTGCACCGCCGTGGCGAGACCGTGGTCGAGGCCGCCGTTGAAGTCGGTGGTGACCCTGCCGTCGCCGCTGAAGCCGGTGTCCAGGCTGCCGTTGACGTTGTAGCGGGCCAGCGCGAAATCGCTGAGGTCGACCGCCACCGTGTCGCCGGCGACGACGATCCGGCCGTCGGACTGCACCGCCACCGCGTAGGCGACTTCGCTGCGCCCGAAGTCGGTGGTGACCCTGCCACCGGTGCCGAAGCCGCCGTCGAGACTGCCGTTGGTGTTGTAGCGGGCCAGCGCGAAATCGCCGCCCGTGTAGCCGGCGGCGACGATCCGGCCGTCGGGCTGCACCGCCACCGCGTGCCCGAACTCGACGCCGCCGAAGGAGGTGGTCACCTTGCCATCGCCGTCGAAACCGGTGTCCGGGCTGCCGTTGGCGGTGTAGCGGGCCAGCGCGAAGTCGTAGTCGCCGACGCTGTTCCCGGTGTAACCGGCGGCGACGATCCGGCCATCGGGCTGCACCGCCACCGCGCGGGCCTGGTCGGCTCCGCCGCTGAAGTCGGTGGTGACCCTGCCGCCGGTGCCGAAGCCGGTGTCCAGGCTCCCGTCGGCGGCGAGGCGGGCCAGTGCGAAGTCGCCGCCCGTCACGCCGGCGGCGACGATCCGGCCGTCGGACTGCACCGCCACGCCGAAGGCCTCGTCGACGCCGCCGGTGCCGAAGTCGACGACCACTCTGCCGCCGGTGCCGAAGCCGGTGTCGAGGCTCCCGTCCGTGTTGTAGCGGGCCAGCGAGAACCAGTTGAAGCCGCCTTCGGGCACCTCGCTGCGGCCGGCCACGACGATCCTGCCGTCGCTCTGCACCGCCACCGCCTGGGCCTCGTCGGAGCCGCCGTTGAAGTCGGTGGTGACCCTGCCGCCGGTGCCGAAGCCGGTGTCCAGGCTCCCGTCGGTGTTGTAGCGGGTCAGCGCGAAGTCGTCGAAGTTGCCCGCGTAGCCGACGGCGACGATCCGGCCGTCGGACTGCACCGCCACCGCGCGAGCCTCGTCGGAGCCACCGCCGAAGTCGGTGAGCACCGTGCCGCCGGTACCGAACCCGGGATCCAGGTCGCCCGGGGCCGCCAGCGCGAGCCCGGGGACGGCCAGTACGAGCGCCAGGCCCGCGGTCGCGGCGACCCCGGACCGGCCGGGCCACCGGCCGCGTCGTTCTGCGGCTCGCCCGAACCGTGGTCGCAGACCAGAAACGAACATGGGCATGCAGTCCACTCTGCCTCTCATCGTCATGCGGCCGGCCTCCGTGACCCGTGACCCGCATGGCGGCGGTACCGGCGGCGGTCTCTCCTCGCAGGCACCTCACGCACCCGCCGCCCCGGGGCCGCAGCTTCGGAGGAAGCGCTCTGCCCGAGGCGTTCGGCCACAGCTTCCGGGCCGCCACGGCGCCCGGCCCCCACCGCCGGGCCGGGCTGCGCCCAGTGGCGGCCGGAATCCACCCCCGCGGGTGAGGACCGTGCGATCCCGTGCGGGCATCCGGCCGGGAAGCGCCGGCGGTCGCTACCGGATCTGGCCGGCCGCCCATTCGGCCCACTCCCGGCGCATGGCGTTGAACCGCAGGCCGTACTCCAGCGTGATCCTGCCGTAGACGGACAGGTTGTCGTCGTCCCAGTCGACGGAGTCCTCCAGCCGGCGCAGGCTCTCCTCCCCCTGCTGGGACAGCTCGACCAGCTCGGTGAGGTAGCCCCGCGCCTGCTCGGGTGTGAGCACCCCGAGGAAGAAGACCCGCAGCAGGACCTCGCTGCGGGTGTTGCGCTGCGGCTTGGTGGCGGTCAGCCAGTGCCGCAGTTCGGCCAGCCCCGCGTCGGCGAGGGTGTACTCCTTCCGGCCGCGCGGGCCCTGTGCCGTGACGCTGATCATTTCGGCGTCGGCGAGCTTGGACAGCTCCGTGTAGATCTGGCTCTGGGTGGCGGGCCAGACGTTGGCCAGCGAGGTGTCGAAGCTCTTGAGCAGGTCGTACCCGCTGGCCGGGCGTTCGGAGAGGAGTCCGAGAAGGGCGTGTCGAAGGCTCATGCCGACCACCCTACATTCCACTATTGACATGTCACTAGTGCAGACTCTAGTTTCGACATGTCAGAACAGGAACATTGAACGGGGAGCTCCGATGTCGTACCTGCGCACCTTCCTTCCGTGGATCGTCTTCGCCGTACTCCCGTCCGGCCAGTGGCAGTGGGCCGCGCTCGCCGCCCTGGTGGTGGCGGTGGCGGTGACCGTCCAGCAACGCAGGTCCGGAGCGGGCTACGACGCGTTGATCATCGAGCTGGGCTCCGCGGTCTTCTTCGCGGCCCTGACGGCGATCGCCTTCGCGGACCCCCACTCGGGCGTGCACGACTACTCGGCGGCCCTGTCCTCGGCCACCCTGGCGGTCATCGCCGGAGTCTCGCTGCTCATCGGCAAGCCGTTCACCCTGGGCATCGCCAAGCGCGGCACGCCCCGCGAGGTCTGGGGCCTCAAGCCGTTCGTCCGGGCCAACGTCGTGATCACCGCCGTGTGGACGGCGGCCTTCCTGGTGACGGCCGCCGTACTCGCGGTCATCGCCCACGCCGGCGACGCCCACTCGGCGGTCGCCACGCTCGTCCAGGTCGCCGGGTTCGCCGTCCCGATGGTGTTCACGGTCCGTTACGTCGCCGCCGTACAGGCCAGGGCAGGCGCCCGGTGAACAGACCGCGCGTGGCGACCACCGAG
>NZ_JBHUWW010000039.1:0-59211 GCF_042669755.1 Kitasatospora sp. NPDC057223
CGCCGGTACCCCGGCGGGCCGTTTCGGCGATCCCCCACGGGATCAGCGGATGCTCGGTCGAGACGGATCCCGTTGCCCTCGACGTCCTGCAGCAGGATGGCTGACGGCCTTTCCGCCGGGAACACGCCGGAGGTTCAACTGCCGTCCCGCACCCGAGGAATCAATGCACAGGAACGCCGCGCTCCCGGCCGGTGGCGAGCGGTCGAATTCCTCCCGACCGGATATTCCACCGGGCAGCGGCACGACATCCGGCCACCGGAATTGCGGTTCAGCGGAATGCCGCCCGATTGGCGATCAGAAACTCCGCGAAGGTGCGTGGTTGGCGCCCCGTCAGGTTCCTGACCTCGTCCGTCGTCGCCGCCAGCGAGCCGGTGGCGACCTCGGCCCAGAGCTCGGCGACGTCGGCGGCGAACTGTGCCGGGACACCCTGCGCAGCGAGCCGTTCCGCCATGGACCCACGGTCCAGTCCGACGACTTCGACCGGCTTGCCGAGGGCCCCGGAGAGCTGCCCGGCGATCTCGGCCATCGTGAGGGCTTCCGGGCCGGTCAGGACGAACGTCCGCGCCGGGCCGACGGGTTCGGTCAGCAGGACGGCCGCGCAGGCGGCGATGTCCTGGCAGTCGATGTACGAGACGGGCGCGTCGGGCGAGGGGGCGATGAGGCGCCCGTCGTCGCTGAACGTGCCTGCCCCGGTGAAGAAGTTCTGCATGAACCCGCTGGGTTGGAGCAGGGTCCACTCCAGGCCGGAGGCCTTCAGGTGCTGCTCGATGTCCCAGTGCGCGCCCTCCGCGAGCCTGCCGCCCCGGTGGGCGTGCCAGACCGAGACCTTGACGATCCTTCGGACGCCGGCGCGCCCCGCCGCGTCGATGACGGCCCGCTGCTGGGCGATCATGGGCTGCGGCACCCCGTCGGGGGTCGGGACGGCGCCCGCACTGTTGAGCAGCACCTGGTCGATGCCGGTGAGCGCCGCGGTGATCGAGTCGGGGTCGTCGAAATCCCCCACCACGTACGGGCAGCCGAGCAGCCGGCCCTTGCCGGCGTCTCTGACGAGGGCCTTGAACGGCACCCGGAGTGCCTGGAGCTGCCGGACCAGATGCCTGCCGATGGATCCGGTGGCCCCGGTGATCAGGATCATGTGAAGCCCTTCGGTTAAAGTGAGGCTGCCTCAGCATAGTAAGTCGAGGGCCCCTCAGGTTGGCAAGGGCAGCAGGGAGAGCGGCGCCCGAACGCGCCCGCCACGTGTGGGCGCGATGCGCGACCGCCGACCGCCACCGGTCCGGCGGGCTCCCCGGGCCGCACCACCGGGAGGGCCGGATCGGCCTTGCCGTCACCGGGGCGCCGCGTCACACTCTCAGGGGGGGCATGTGACCTCCGTCTCTTGTCGGGACATGACTGTCATGCTTTGATCACGATGTTTCCGGCGGGTGGGTGGGTGCCGGCAGCAGGGGCGCCGGACAAAGGCGCGTCCGCGGTCATTTGCACAGGGCGGTATGGGGGGTGGGGGACGTGCACACGAATACTGATCCCGTCGGAGGCGGTGCTGAGCCGACTCCGGCGGAACTGCGGGATCTCCAGGCGCGCGCCGACGCGCTGGCGCAGGACGTCGCCGTGATGCGCGAACGGCTGAACGAACAGCCCGACCTGCCGCGCGGAGTGCGCGGAGCACTGCCGGGCTCGCTGGACGACGCCCTCGCGCAGGCGGCACAGCGGATCGGCGGCGCCGCCGAGAAGCTGGCGCGGGTGCGTGCCGCCCGGGGGCCGGGGTCGTGCACCGCGTGGTGGGGGATCTGCCCGGGTTGCGGACCGACGCTGCGGACGGAGAACGGCCGCTCCCGGTGCCGCGAGTGCGGCACCGGGTGGGGCTACGACCGCTCCCAGGGGCCCTGCGGCGAGCCGGCGACCTTCCTGGTGATGGACGCGCAGGGCGGAACGGTCATCGTCTGCTCCGCTCACGGCCGGCACATGCAGGAGCGCCTCGACGGCGGGCTCCTGCTGGCGATTCCGCCCGCGTAGTCCGGGAACGGCCCCGCGACCGCTCCGGCAGCGGCCGCGGGGCGCCGCCCCGCCGGGACCGCAGGCCGAGGCCGCTGACGGCAACGGCGGCCACGGCTGCCGCGAACGGGACCAGCAGACCGGCCCGATAGCCGTCCAGCAGGGCGGAGGGGGTGTCCGCGCGCGTCGCGGCCGCACTGACGGCGGTGACGGCGGAGAGTCCGACGGCGGCACCGAACTGGAAGGCCGTGTAGAGGAGACCGCCCGCGAGCCCCTGCTCCTCCTCCGCGACGCCCTCGGTGGCCGCGATGGTGAGCGGGCCGTACGCCAGCGAGAAGGCGAGCCCGAGGACGGTCAGGCTCGGGAACATCGCCGCGTAGCCCCAGTCCGCTCCCAGCGGGAGGAACAGCCCGTAGGCGAGCACCGCGAGCAGGAGACCGCCGAGGATCACCCGGGCGTTGCCGAAGCGTCGGACCAGCCGTGGGGTGAGGGTCGGCGAGAGGACGGCGTCGATGCCGACGACCAGCATCGCGAGGCTCGTCTGCAGTGTCGTCCAGCCGCGCAGCTCCTGGAGGTACAGCACCACCAGGAACTGGAAGCCGAAGAACCCGGCGGCGAACAGCATCGCCGAGAGGTTCGCCCGCACCAGGGAGCCGTTGCGGAGGATGCCCAGCCGTACCAGGGGCTCGGCGGCGCGCCGCTCGATGACGACGAAGGCCGCCAGGAGCCCCAGGCCGGCCAGCAGCGTGGCGGCGCTGACGGCGACCCCGGCGTGGGACGCCCGCTCGATCCCCAGCACGATCAGCACCAGGGCGGCGGTGACGGTGAGCGCGCCCGCGGCGTCGACGCGCTTGCCGGACCTGTCGGGGCGCACCGACCGGGGAAGGAGCACCAGGGCCGCGGCGAGGACGAGGAGGGACACCAGCACCGGGGTGAAGAAGACCCACCGCCAGCCCACAGCGGTGAGCAGGCCGCCGGCGACCAGACCGGTCGTGAAGCCTCCGGCGGCGGTGCCGGAGTAGACGAGCAGCGCCTTGTTCCGCTCGGGCCCCTCGGCGAAGCCCGTGGTGATGACGGACAGCCCGGCCGGAGTCATGAAGGCTGCGGCGACGCCGGTGACGAACCGGGCGACGATCAGCGTCCACCCGTCGGTGGCGAGGCCGCCGAGCCCGGAGAAGAGCAGGAAGACGGTGAGCCAGAGGACGAACATCCGACGGCGTCCGAACAGGTCGGCCGCCCGGCCGCCGAGGAGCATGAAGCCGCCGTACCCCAGTACGTAGGCGCTCATGACCCATTGCAGCTCTCCGGTGGACAGCCCGAGATCGGCGCGGATCGACGGCAGGGCCACGTTGAGCATGGCCACGTCGATGCCTTCGAGGAAGATCGCGCCGCACAGGACGAGCAGGACGCCCCACTTGCGCGCGCCCAGCCCGCCCGGGGCACTCAAGGCACTCATGACGATGAACTCCTTCCGGAGTGAGAGGTGTTGTCGGTGCCTCAAGCCTTCGTCACGGCCCGCGCGGGAACAACAGCGGTGATCGCAACGTTCGGTCAGCCAGGCTTACCGATCCGTGTCCGCCTACCTCCCGGAGACGTACGTGGACCAGAACGAACTCGACTGCTTCCTCGTCCTCGCCGAGGAACTGCACTTCGGCCGTACCGCCACCCGCCTGCATCTCTCGCGGGCCCGGGTGAGTCAGCTCGTCCAGAAGCTGGAGCGCCGTGTCGGAGCACCGCTGTTCACGCGCACGAGCCGGCGGGTGGCCCTCACCGGGCTGGGCAGCCGCTTCCGCGACGACCTCGAACCGCACTACCGCGGCATCGAGGCCGCCCTGGCGCGTGCCGTCGCGTCGGCGCGCGGCATCGAGGGCGTCCTGCACGTCGGCTTCTCCACGCCCCTGGCCGGGGAGCTGGTGATGAAGGCCACCGAGAGGCTGCGCGCGACCCGCCCCGAACTCGTCGTCGAGGTGTGCGAGGTGCCGCTCGGCGACCCGTACGGAATGCTGCGCACAGGCGAGTTCGACCTCCAGCTGGCGGACTTCCCGGTGCACGAGGACGACCTCACCCGTGGGCCCACGCTCCTCGCCGAGGACAGGGTGCTGGCTGTGGCGGCGGCGCATCCGCTGGCCGGACGGGGCTCGGTGACGCTCGAACACCTGGCCGACGTCACGCTGTTGACGATCGCGGGCGACATCCCGGAGTACCGGGCGGAGCATCAGCATCCGACGCGCACGCCCAGCGGCAGGCCGATCGGGCGGGGGCCGTCCGTCACCGGTTTCCAGGAGGCCCTGACCCTCGTCGCCGCCGGCCGGGGCGCCCTGCTCGCGGGGGCCCACGTCGCCCGCTACCACGGCCGTCCCGGCATCTCCTACGTTCCGGTGGAGGAGGACAGGCCCCTCGAATACGGTCTGATGTGGCGGTCCGACGGCCGCAACGGGGCGGCGGAGCTCTTCGGGCGGCTGGCCCGCGAGATCGCGCGGGCCGTGGCTCCGGCCGGTCCCGGCGCAGCGCCACCCGGCTGAGTGCTCCTCTCCCCCGAGGGCTCGGTTCTCCTCGACCAGCAGGATCCGGCCTCCTGTCCGCAGGTCGGGAGCGGACCCGCGGACAAGTCTCAGCACCCCCACCAGCATCAGGACAGCGCAACTCTCATGACGCGCCCTCTGTTCGGTGCGGCTGATTCTCGCCCTTGCGCTCCCCGGCACTGTCACGGCGGTGGCCGCCGCGGCTCCGGGCAGCCGCCCGGCCCGGTGCCCGTCCCGGTGCGGCCCCGCCGGTCGGCCCCTGTTCATCCATTCGCGCAGGAATGGAATTGCGAAAACCGTGATCCGCGGCGATGGCGCTCGGTAGTCTGACCCCATGATTGGATTAGATCGTCTGGTGGTATTCCTGACCGTGGTATCCCTGCTGATCGCCGTGCCGGGCCCCAGTGTGCTGTTCGTCGTCAGCCGGGGCATTTCGCTCGGGCGGCGGGCCGCGGTGTCCACGGCAATCGGGAACGAGGCGGGTCTGCTCGTCCAGGTGGTCCTGGTGGCATTCGGACTGGGAAGCGTGATCGAACGTTCCCTGCTGCTCTTCTCGATCATCAAGTTCGCCGGGGCGGTCTACCTCGTATACCTGGGTGTTCAGGCCTGGCGGCACCGCCACCTCCTGGCCGTGGCCGACAAGGCCGAGCCGGAGACCGCGGACACGAGCCGGATTCTGCGCGAGGGGTTCGTGGTGGGTGTCAGCAATCCCAAGGGCCTGCTGATCTTCACCGCCGTGCTGCCGCAGTTCATCGACTCCTCCAGGGGGAACGTCGCCGTCCAGCTGCTCCTGCTCGGAGCGATCTGCGTCCTGATCGCCCTCGTCTCCGACGCCTCGTGGGGTGTGGCCGCCGGGACGGCGCGCATCTGGCTGGCCGGGTCGCCCCGGCGCCTGTCCTGGATCGGTGGTGCGTCGGGGATGGTCATGGTCGGCCTGGGGATCCGGCTGGCGTTCAGCAATCGGGAGTGACCCCCGGCCCGGTCGGTCGGGGGTCGCGAGCCGGAGCCGGGCGAGAGCCGAAAGCCCGCCCTCCCGGCCGCCGGCACCCCGCCGACCGGGCCAGGCCGGTGGACGCGATATCCGCTGCTGCCGGGGCGGCTCGCCGACGGCCTCAACTCGCCAGCCCGGCCCGGGTGACGCCCAACTCGTAGGCGACGGCCACCGCACTGGCCCGGTTGCGCAGGCCCAGCTTGAGCAGCAGGTTCTGCACGTGTGTCTTGACCGTGCTCTCACTGACCACCAGCTCGGCGGCGATCTCCGAGTTCTTCATACCGCGTGCCAGCAGCTCCAGCACCTGGCGTTCCCGCAGGGTCAGCAGGTCGAGCATCTGATGCCGGCCGGACGCCCCGCGCGGTGAGGCCCGGGGTGCCCGGCGGCTGCCCGGCGCGGAGACCCGGTACCCCCTGGCCACCAGACGCAGGGCGGAGACCAGGTGTTCGGGGGCCTCCCTGGTCAGCACCAGGCCCCCGGCGCCCAGGGTGTCCGCCTCCAGACAGACCGGGTCGTCGACGTCACTGGCCAGCAGCAGGATCCTGGAGGCACCGCGATCGGCGAAGTGCGCCGCCCGGTGCACCAAATGGCCTACGTCGATCGACCGGCAGGAGACGTTGACGACGAGGGCGTCGAGCGAGGGGTCGAGACAGGCCTCCAGGGCCGTCGAGCTCTCGGAGGCACAGCCGGCCAGGGTCAGGTCGGGATGGCCGCCGAAGATGTGGATCAGTCCGGCGTGCACGAGGCTGGAGTCGTCGACCAGCAGGATCCTCAGCGCTCTGTCGGCAGACCCGGCCGGCTCCCCGATCTTCACCTCTGGCACGTATGTGGACCGGACTGGTCGCATGCGTTCTCCTCGCGGGTCGACAGATTCGAACAACAGCACCATCCTCTCCCGAGCGCCCCGCAATCAGGCGCTACTTTCTGCCATATTCACATGTCATGTGTTCATGCATTCCGCCGTTACTTCGACCTAGTACTTTCGGTGCGCACACCCCGGATGATCCCCCCCGATCTACCGAGGACACCGCGCCGTACCGCGATCTAGGGTCAACGACCATGAAACAGAGTGTGGTGGTACTGGGCGGCGGAACAGCCGGTTGGATGGCTTCCGCTTATCTACGGGCAGCCTTCGGGGACAACATCGACGTCACGGTCGTCGAGTCCCGGCGGATCGGCACGATCGGGGTGGGAGAGGCCACCTTCAGTACCGTCCGGCACTTCTTCGACTACCTGGGCCTCAGTGAGTCGGACTGGATGCCGGAATGCAACGCCACCTACAAGCTCGCGGTGCGGCTGGAGGACTGGCGGGCACCGGGAGACGTCTTCTACCACCCGTTCGAACGCATGCGGGTCGTCGACGGAGTGCCGCTCACCGACTGGTGGCAGCGGATCCGTCCGACCGAACGGTTCGACCGCGACTGCTTCCTGATCCCCTGGCTCTGCGACGCCAAGGCATCACCCCGCCACCTGGACGGCCGGCTCTTCGAGCAGGACTTCGCGGAGGAGCAGGACCGCCCCCTGTACCGGACGACGCTCGCCGAGCAGAACACCCAGTTCCCGTACGCCTACCACTTCGACGCCTCGCTGCTCGCCGACTTCCTGACCCGCTACGCGGTCGAGCGCGGAGTCCGGCAGATCATCGACGACGTGGTGGACGTCCGCCTGGACGAACGGGGCTGGATCGACCACCTCGTCACCGGCGAGCACGGGGAGGTGCGGGCCGACCTCTACGTGGACTGCTCCGGGTTCCGCAGCCGGCTGCTCGGACAGGCCCTCCAGGAACCGTTCATCTCCTTCCGGGACTCCCTGCCCAACGACCGGGCGGTGGCACTGCGCGTGCCCGTCGACACCGCCGTCGAAGGGATCAGGCCGTGCACGACCGCCACCGCCCAGGACGCCGGGTGGATCTGGACCATCCCCCTGCTCGACCGCATCGGCACGGGCTACGTGTACGCGGCGGACTACTGCGAGCCGGAGGAGGCCGAGCGCGTGCTGCGTGAGTTCGTCGGCCCGGCGGCGGACGAGCTGGAGGCCAACCACATCCGGATGCGGATCGGACGCAGCCAACGGGCCTGGGTGAACAACTGCGTCGGGATAGGGCTCTCCGCCGGCTTCGTGGAACCGCTGCAGTCCACCGGCATCTTCCTGATCCAGCACGCGATCGAACAACTGGTCAGGTACTTCCCCGGCACGGACCGCAGCCCCGTGCTGCGGGAGGGCTACAACCTCAGCGTCGCCCGGGCCATCGAGGGGGTCCGCGAGTTCCTGATCCTGCACTACCGGGGCGCCGCCCGCGCGGACAACGACTACTGGCGCGACGCCAAGCAGCGCCCGGTGCCCGACGACATGGCCCGGCGCCTGGAGCAGTGGCAGGGCAAGCTCCCGGACAACGACACCACCTACCCGTACTACCACGCCTTCGAGCCCTACTCGTACGTCTGCATGGCCCTCGGCCTCGGCGGGATCCCGCTGCACCATCCACCGGCCCTGGACCTCTTCGACGCCGGCCGGGCCAAGCACGAACTGAACCGGGTCCGCGACCAGGCCCAGGCCCTGCTGAAGGCACTGCCCAGCCAGGCCGAGTACCTGTCGAGGCAGCGCTGAGACGACGGCTCCGCTCCGGGCCGCGGCGCTGCTGCCGCAATCCATGACGGAGCATCCGCACCCGGCCGGGGCGGCGCGCGGCGGGGCGCCGCCCGCCCCCGAGAGCACCGAGGAGTTGCTGCCGGATGACCACGCCTGAGGCGGCCGCGCACCGGGTACCGGCCGGCGAACGGGACTTCCGGAGTCTGATGTCCCGCTTCCCCACGGGGGTGGTGGTGATCGGCGCACTGGACGGCGCCGGCCGGCCGTGGGGCATGACCTGCTCGTCCCTCTGCGGTGTTTCGCTGGATCCGCCCACCCTGCTGGTGTGCCTCCGCAGCGCCAGCCCCACCCTGCGGGCGCTCACCGGCACCGGCACGTTCAGTGTCAACTTCCTGCACCACGGCGCCCGGTACGTGGCGGAGCTGTTCTCCTCCGGTGATCCGGACCGGTTCCTGCGCACCGAATGGCACCTCCCCGAGCTGGCCGGAGGACCCCATCTGCGGGATGCCGCCCACGCCGTCGGCGACTGCCGGGTCGAGAGCACCCAGCAGGTCGGCGACCACACCATCGTGCTCGGGCGGGTCCTGCGCACCCGTTTCCCCGCCACAGCCGGCGACGCGCCGCTCCTGTACGGCCTGCGCCGGTACGCCGCATGGCCTTCGGAGGGTAGCGTGGTGCCCACCGACTGATGAGGAGTCAGATGTCAGACTCAGTGCGTGACGATGTGGTCCTGTCCCCCGAGGAGGTGCTCCGGAACTCCGGCGTGCCGTTCACCGTGCTGGACCACGTACCGATCGTCGGTCAGCGCGACGCCGAGACCAAACTCGGCCTGGCCACCGAACAGTTGCTGAAGACCATGGTGTTCAGGACGGCGGACGGCACCTTCGTGCTCGCCGCGCTGCCGGTCACCGGCCGGGTCAACTACGGCCGGCTGGCCCGGGCGGCGGGCGTGTCCCGTTCGAGCCTGCGCCAGGCGGCCCCGGAGGAGCTCGCCCTGCTCGGCATGGAGGTCGGTGGCGCCAGCCCGGTGTGCGACCGCCCTGGGGTGACCGTCGTCTTCGACGCCTCGGTGGCCGCCATGGACGTGGTCTACTGCGGCAGCGGACGGGCCGACCGGACGGTGCGGATCGAGGCGGCGCGCCTGATCGAGCTGGTCGGACCGACGATCGAGGAACTGTCCTCGTGAGCCGAGGTGCCGCCGCCTCAGCCGAACCTGTCGGGGCTGAACGCCGCTGCCTGCGGGGGACATTGACCGTTGATCAGGTAATCAGCCAGCAGTCGTGACGTCCCGGGGGCGAGCGGCATGCCGTCGATCCCGTAGCCGGACAGGAACCAGAGCCCGGGTGCCCCCGGCGCCGGCCCGACGACCGGCAGACCGTCGGGGGACATCGGGCGCACACCCGCCCAGGTCTCCCGCACCGATGCCTTGGCCAGTGCCGGCGCGTGGCGGGCGGCGGCCGCCACGATCAGCGCGGCCGTTCGCTCACCGTCCTGCGCGTCGTCGAGCTGCAGGGCCGGGCCGCTGCTCGAACCCAGCACCACGTCGCCGCCGGGCAGCGGTTGCAGGGAGAAGACGACCCTGGTGCCCGCTCCCGGGGCAGCACCCGCCACCTCCGTCAGCAGCGGGAGCCCCTGCTTCTGCAACCCTCCCGAGCCGTGCCAGGTGGACTGCATGAGGGTGTGCCGGAACACCGCGCTCGTGACGGGCGCGGTCCGCACCAGCCACCCTCGCGCGCCGAAGACCGGCAGGTCCGATCCGGCCTGATGGGCCAGGCTCCGGGACCACGGTCCGGCCGCGAGGACGACCGCACCCGCCGACAGCGCTCCGTCGTCGGTGATCACACCGGTGACCTGCTCGCCCCGGCGCAGCAGACCCCGTACCGGCGTGTTGGTGCGGATCACCGCCCCCGCGCGCCGCGCCCGCGCCGCCAACGCCGCGGCGGCCAGCACCGGGTGCAGGGCGTGCGCGCCCTGCACGGCCACGGCGCCGGCCAGGTCGGGCGCGAGACCGGGCTCCAGTTCGAGGAGCTCGCGGGTGCTGATCGCGGTCGAGGGGAACCCGCCCTCGGTCAGCGCCCGTCCGTGGCTGCGGGCCCGGTCCAGGCCCTCCTCGTCCTGGGCCACCAGGAGATAGCCGTGCTCGCGCAGCCGGAACGGCACGTCCCCCTCGGCCTCGACCTGGCGGTAGTACGCCACCGCCTCCGCGTACAGGCTGCCGCAGGCGGGTACCGGGCTGGGCAGCAGGCCGCCCTGGTTGCGGCCGGTCGCGCCGGAGGCCAGCGCGCCGCGCTCCAGGAGCAGGACGTCCAGACCGCGGGCGGCCAGCCGGTCGGCACAGGCGCAGCCGGCGATGCCCCCACCGACCACGATCACGTCAGGTGACATGGGATGCGGTCTCCCCTCCAGGTAGTGCGTGGACGTGCACGGATTCGCCCCGGCGCACGGCGTCGCGGGCGATGCTGCTCAGGATCTGCGGGATCCGCTGTTCGATCGCCAGGACGTCCGGTGCGGTCAGCGATGACGGCTTCTCGTGCCGGCTGGAGGCGAACTCGGGGTACAGCCCGTTGGTCCGGAGGTCGTTCTGCACCGCCCGTACCCGGCGCAGCAACTGCGCGGCGGCCTCCCACGGTTCGCAAGGCGCCCGGAGCGTGAGGAAGTAGGTGTCGAACAGGACCGCGCAGACATCGCGCGGCAGCATCTGGCCGCTGCTCGCGGTCTGCAGGAGCGAGGGCGCTCCGGGAACCAGCTTGCCGCCGATCCCCTCGTGCACGGCGTTGTTGAGCGCGCCTTCGTGGCGCAGGGCCTCCTCCTCCTCGCTCCAGGCGGCCGGCAGCCGGTTGCGCAGCAGAGGGCGCACCGGGACGTAGTCACGGGCCCAGGCACCGGTGAACCTGGGGTGGCACAGGGCCATGCTGGGTCTGATGACCCGCTGGTAGACCTCCCGGGTGCAGGAGGCGGTGTAGAGCAGCAGGGCCGAGTAGCCGCGGATCAGGCGGGCCGCCGCCCGGGCATCGTCCGGAGGGTTCTGGGTTCCGGTGGCGTCGGCCGCCAGCCGCCCGAGCTCCTGCCAGAGTACGAAGGTCAGCTGGTGGCCGGTGATCCAGCGGAACCAGAACAGCTCGTCGGCGGAGGTCGGCCGGTCCAGTTCGCCCGGCGGGTCGATGTCCGCTTCACAGCCCAGAAGTTCGGGGTAGCGCCCGCTCAGCTCCCCGCCTTCGGCACGCTGCCCGATCGGTCCGGGCTCGACCGGCAGGATCAGCGGCTCCAGTCCGTAGGGGCGGCCTCCGAACCGGCTGACCGCGGCCTCCAGCTGGGCGGTGGGCGAGGCGCCGTCAACGTTGGTCACCGTCCCTCCGCCTCCGCCGGCACGTGGGTGAACTCGAACTCCAGCCCGTTCACGTCGTACAGGTAGAAGCTGCTGACCTTGTCGTCGTCCACGACGATCTCGGTCGGCGGATCCGGCCGGGAGAAGGTGTAGCGTCCTGAGGCGAAGAGCTGCTGCCAACGGACGCGCCACTGCTCCAGCTCGGCCGCCGACCGGGCGGTGACGCAGACGTGCTGGAACTGCAGCACGTCCGGTTGCTGGACGGTGTAGTCGGCCGAACGGGTGAACAGGTGGAACCGGGTGCCGGCCGCCACCACCTCGGTCAGCCGGACGATGCCGGGCAGCCTGCTGCGGGTCAGGTCGGAGAACTCGTCGAGGCTCCAGGCGGCGGTGCCGCCGAAGAACTCGGTGTACCAGGCCACGCAGTTGTCGAGGTCCGCCGTCTCGACCGCGAGGTGGTGCAGTGCGGCCCGGAGCGGTTCGGAGGGCTGTCGTACTTCGTTCACGGGGCTCGGATGTCCTTTCATCGGGCGATCGCGTAGGCCTGCTCGCCCCTCGGGGACGCGGCCGCGCGGATCAGGCCGTCACCCGGGTCGGTCCCCACCGCGCACACCTTGCCGAGCGACCAGTCGGGGACGGACTCGACCTCGTGCCCCCGGCGTCGGAGCTCCGCCACCACGGCGTCCGGGCAGCGGCGCTCGATCCGCAGGGTGCGCGGCTGGTTGGTGCGGGGCGTGAAGGAGCTCGGCACGTGCTCGGAGTGGAAGGCGAGGGTCTCGACGGAGCGTTGCAGGTCGAGCCCGAAGTGGACGTGGGCCAGGAAGAAGCCGAGCGTCCACTGGTCCTGCTGGTCCCCGCCCGGCGTCCCGAAGGCGAACCGGGCCCGGCCGTCGGCCAGGACCAGGGTGGGGCTCAGCGTGGTGCGGGGGCGTTTCCCGGGTGCCAGCGCGTTCGGGTGCCCTTCGTCCAGCCAGGCCATCTGGCCCCGGGTGCCCAGGGCGAAGCCCAGTCCCGGGATCACCGGCGAACTCTTGAGCCAGCCGCCGCTGGGGGTGGCGGCCACCATGTTGCCGTGCCGGTCGGTGACGGTCAGGCAGCAGGTGTCCCCCCGCGCCTCGGTCTGCACCAGGACGGACGGCACCACCGTGGGGAGCCCGGCCGCCAGCTGGCGCTGCCACGAGGGCCCGTGCGGCGGCTCCACCCGGTCGAGCTCCGGGATCCTCGGTTCGAGACCACGCGGAGAGCCGGGGCGCAGCTCGGCGGCGGCCCGGTCCTCGACCAGCTTCCGGCGTTGCTCGTTGTAGTCCGGCTCCAGCAGGGCGGCCATCGGCACTTCCGAGAAGTCGGGATCGCCGTACCAGGCCTCCCGGTCCGCATAGGCCAGCTTGGCGCACTCGGTGACGGTGTGCAGGTAGTCGGCGCTGTCCAGGCCCATCGCGGCCAGGTCGAACCCCTCCAGCAGCGCCAACTGCTGGAGGAAGACCGGCCCCTGGGACCAGGGACCGGGCTTGTGCACCTCCAGGCCCTGGTAGTGGTGGCTCGTGCTGCTCTCCGTCTGCGGCTTCCAGCGCGCCAGGTCGTCGCCGGTGAGCAGGCCGCGGTGCCGCCGCCCGGTGGCGTCCAGCACCTCGGTGCGCAGGTGACCGTCGATGGCCTCCGCGACGAAGCCGCTGTAGAACGCCGCATGGGCCGCCCCGATCTGCTGCTCGCGGCCCGGTCCGGCGGCCTCCGCCTCGCGCAGGATCCGCCGGTACGTCGACGCGAGCACCGGGTTGCGCATCCGCGAACCGGCGGCCGGCGGCGCACCGTTCACCAGGTAGGTACGACCCGACTCCGCCCACTCCTCCCGGAAGAGCGGCGCCAGGATCTCGATGGCCTCGGCGGCCCGGGGCAGCAGGGGGTAACCGTCGGCGGCGTATCCGATGGCGTACGAGATCACCTCACGCAGACTCAGCGTGCCGTGCTCCTCCAGAAGCCTCAGCCAGGCCCCGAAGGCTCCGGGAACGGTGGCCGGGAGGACCCCGGAGCCGGGGATCCGGGTGAGACCCAGATCGTGGAAGGCCGCGGGCGTGGCGGCGAGCGGCATCGGCCCCTGCCCGCAGATCACCGAGGTGCGTCCGGAGCCGGCGTCGAAGCTGATGATCGGCACGTCACCGCCGGGCCCGTTCAGGTGCGGTTCGACGACCTGCAGGACGAAGCCGGCCGCCACGGCGGCGTCGAAGGCGTTGCCTCCGGCCTCCAGCACCGCCATGCCCGCCGCCGAGGCGAGCCAATGGGTGGAGGAGACCGCGCCGAAGGTACCGCGCAGTTCGGGACGCGTCATCACCACGGCGGCGGCCTCAGACCGCAGCCGACGGGGAGGGCGACGGCAGGTTGCCCAGGCTGGCCGCTATCTGCTCGTCGGTGACGGTCGGGTTCTCCAACGTACCGGCCAGGAAGGAGTCGAACGCGGCCAGGTCGAAGTTGCCGTGCCCGGAGATGTTGAAGAGGATCACCCGCTGCTCGCCCGCCTCGCGGGCCGCCAGTGCCTCGACGACGGCCGCCTGCAGTCCGTGTGCCGACTCCGGCGCGATGACGAATCCCTCGCTGCGGGCGAACCGGACGGCCGCCTCGAACACCTCGGTCTGCGGGAAGGCGCGAGCCTCGATCAGTCCGTGCTCCTTGAGCAGGCACAGGCTCGGAGCGTCGCCGTGGTAGCGCAGGCCGCCGGCGTGGATGGAGCCGGGGATGAAGTCGTGCCCGAGGGTGTGCATGTAGAGCGGAGGAGTCAGCCCGGCGGTGTCGGGGAAGTCGTAGGCCAGCTTGCCGCGGGTGAGCGTGGGGCAGGCCTCCGGCTCCGCCGCGATGAACCTGGTCCGGGGGCGTTCGCCGTTGAGCCGGTCCTGCAGGAACGGGTAGGCCAGCCCGGCGAAGTTGGAACCGCCGCCGACACAGGCGACCACGGCGTCGGGGTACTCCCCCATGATCTCCATCTGCTTCTTCGCCTCCAGACCGATCACGGACTGGTGCAGCAGGACGTTGTTCATGATCGAGCCGAGCGCGAACTTGGTGTCGTCCCGGCTCAGGGCGTCCTCGACCGCCTCGCTGATGGCGATGCCGATGCTCCCGGGCGAGTCCGGGTGCTGGGCCAGGATGTCGCGTCCGGACTCGGTCCGCGCGGTGGGCGAGGCGAAGACCTGGGCGCCCCAACTCTGCATCAGGGACTTGCGGTACGGCTTCTGCTCGAAGGAGGCCTTGACCATGTAGACGTTCACCTCCAGCCCGAAGAGGGACCCGGCGAAGGACAGCGCCGAGCCCCACTGCCCGGCGCCGGTCTCGGTGGTCAGCCGGCGGACTCCCTCCTCCGCCGCGTAGTAGGCCTGCACCACCGCGGTGTTGGGCTTGTGCGAGCCGGACGGGGACACGCCCTCGTACTTGAAGTAGATGTGCGCCGGAGTGTCGAGGGCGCGCTCCAACTCCGATGCCCGGACCAGCGGGGAGGGCCGCCAGATCTTGTACACGTCACGGACCCGCTCGGGGATGTCCACCCAGCGCTCCTGGGAGAACTCGTGCTCGATGATCTTCTGCGGCAGCAGCGCGGCGAGGTCCTGGGGCTTCAGCGGTTCCAGCGTCGCCGGGTTGAGCGGGCCGGGAAGCGGAGCGGGCAGATCAGGAATGATGTTGTACCAGCGGTCGGGCAGGTCGTTCTCTGACAGCAGGACTCGCTTCTGCACAGGATTCTTCCTTTACCGAGGGCCGAGATGTCGATGACGCCCGTGCATCGTATGGACATCCGAAGTACGCGATCTTCGCCCGTTCTGCCTGATCTCCGAAAGGCGGACCGGTAGATGTGCCTAGTCCGAAAGAAGCGGCCCTCCTGCTCCAGCCGTAGTCCGTGATCCCGTCGGCGGAGGCCGCTCGGCCACGCGGTGATTCCGTGAGACGGGAGCGGGGTATCGGCACGGAGCAGTGCCCTGCCCGACGGACCGGGCCACCGGCCTTGCCCCGCCGCGCCCTTGTCCGCACATCCGCCAGTGCGTTGGAGGACGATTCCATGACCGTGACCGATGCCGAAGAAATCCGAACGCTGGAGAACCGTCGATTCGAGGCCCTCGTGGCAGGCGATCTCGGCGGGTTCACCGAGCTCGCCCACCCCGACCTCACCTTCACGCACTCCAGCGGCACCCTGGACACGCTGGAGTCCTATCTCGCGAAATGCGCGAGCGGATTCTTCGTGTACCACTGGATAGAACACCCGATAGACACGATCACGGTGATCGGCGACACGGCCGTGGTGATCGGCGGCATGCGGGCCGACCTCGCCGTGAACGGCGTGCACAGGCTTCTGGATAACCGCTCACTCGCGGTGTGGACACGGGTGGACGGCCGATGGCGGTTCCTGGCCTACCAGGCCACCCCCGGGAAGTGAGCGCACCTCACGTGCGCCGCGTGCGCTGCCGGCCGCCCTCAGGATTCAGCCAGGACCGGCGCGGTGCCGGCGGTGGCCGGCCGGACGGCGGGCGCACGCGACCTCATCCGTCCGGCCCCGGCCTGCCCCGGCCCGGCCCGGCCTCAGGCCGACTCGATCCGCTCGACGATCAGCTCGCACAGTTCATGGGTGCGCAGCGCGTCGCGGGCGTCGAGGGTCCTGCCGGCCCGGACGGCGTCCAGGAAGGCGGTGACGACCTGCTCGATGCCGCGCTGGCGGGCGACGGGGACCCAGTCGCCGCGGCGGCGGATCGTGGGCTGGCCGCGATGGTCGATCACCTCGGCGAGGTTGTGCACCTCACGCTTCGAGTCGCTGCCGGAGACCTCCAGGATCTCCTCGGTGGAGCCGGACATCCGGTTCATGATGCCGAGCGCGGTGAACCCGTCCCCGGCGAGCGTCAGGACGAGGTGCTCCAGCAGGCCACCACGGGACCGCGAACGGACGTCCACATGCTCGATCTCGCCCGGCACCAGGAACCGGAGGGTGTCCACCACGTGGATGAAGTCGTCGTAGACCAGGGGGCGCGCGGCCTCCGCCAGGCCCTCGCGGTTCTTCTGCAGGACGATCAGGTCGCGCGGACGCTCCTTCGCCTGGACGTAGGAGGGGGCGTGGCGGCGGTTGAAGCCCACCATCAGGGAGCGGCCGGACTTCTCGGCGAGGTCGACCAGCTGCCGGGCGCCCTCGACGGTGTAGTCGAGGGGCTTGTCCACGTAGACGTCGATGCCGGCCGTCAGCAGCCGCTCGACGATCGGCACGTGCTGGTCGGTCGCCGCGTGGACGAAGGCGGCCCGCACGCCGGAGTCGATCAGGTCGCCCAGGTCGGTGTAGCGGTGGTCGAGACGGTACGCGTCGCCGATACGGTCGAGCTTCGCCCGGTCACGGGTCATCAGCCGCAGGTCCAGGCCGGGCAGTGCCGTGAGGACCGGGAGGTAGGCCTTCTGCGCGATGTCCCCGAGACCGATCACCGCGACCGGGAGCAGGGCGTCGGGGGCAGGGGTCGGGCTCATCGGGTCTCCTATGGTGCGCACGAACATCGACTGGCCCCACCCTATGCGTGGCAGGTCTCCCGCCGCGGAGCCCCCACCCGAGGGGCGAGAAGTCCTCAGTACTGCAAACGGTTGTCGGGTTCGCTCCTTGTGCGGTTCATGGGTGGGGACATGTCCGTGGTCGGTGCTCGTCGCCGGTCGGACGGGCTGGTCGGGTTGCCTGAGCGGTTTGCCCACCGGTGCGCGCGGAGTGAGTCACGGGAGTCGCGGAGAAGCCGGCCCGCCGGGCGACGGGCGGGCCCGGCCCGATCAGCCCCCGCCGTCCCTCGCGGACGGTGCTCCGGGGTCACGGCGGAGGCGGTCGGCAACCGCCGCGTGCAGGGTGTGCAGGAGCCGGCGCTCCGACTCCTGCGCCCTCGACAGGGCGGAGCCCGGAGTCGCGGTTGCCGGCCAGATCATTCCGATACGGGAAGGCACTCGGCGAGCAGCTCGACGACGTCGCGCCAGGCTCGCTGCGCGTGCTGTGGGTGGTAGCCGACGCCGGGGACCGTGGGGTGGTCGACCGGCGGGTGGTGGAAGGCGTGCAAGGCGCCGCCGTAGACCGTGAGGCGCCAGTCGACCCCCGCGGCCTGCATCTCGGCGGTGAACGCGTCCCGTTGCGCGGGCGGCATGATCGGGTCCTCCGACCCGACCCCGGCCCACACCGGGCAGCGAATGTGCGCCGCCTCGCCCGGGCGGCCTGTGGTGGTTGCGTTGACTGTCCCGATCGCGCGCAGGTTGACGCCGTCGCGCCCGAGCTCCAGCCCGACGGCGCCCCCGGTGCCGTAGCCGACGGCGGCGATCCGGTCGGGGTCGGTCCGCGGTTCGGCGCGCAGCACGTCGAGCGCCGCGTGGCCGATGTCCCGCATCCGGTCGGGGTCGGCGAGCAGCGGCATGCAACGGGCCAGCATCTCCTCGGGGTCACCCAGATAGCGCCCGCCGTGGAGGTCGAAGGCCAGCGCTACGTATCCCAGCTCGGCGAGGGCATCGGCCCGGCGGCGCTCGACGTCGCTGAGCCCCATGCCCTCCGGTCCGAGCAGCACCGCAGGCCGGCGGTCGACACCGGCCGGGAGCGCGAGGTGTCCGATCATCGTCAGACCGTCGGCCGGGTACTCGACCGTACGCGTCGTCATCGTCGTCATGAGACTGGACCGTAGTGACGGTCGAGCTCGGCAGGGCCGGTGTTCACCGCCGGCGGAACAGCGCGGGTATGCCTCTGAAATGCGTCGATGGCACACCAGATCCGCCACAGGCCCCGTTCCCGACCAGCCGCTTGTGGCGGCCGTGCGAGTTCTGTGAACCGCCCGTAAGCCGCCGTGCAGGGGGTGAGCGGGCATGGGGTCCGACGGCAGACGGTTCGTCCTGGTCGAGGAGAGCTACGAGGACCGTGAGGAACGGCGCTGGGAACTGTGCCTGTATCTGGATCGACGACCTCGTACGACAGACCGACTGATCACGACCTCACTCAGCCCCTAGGGTGCGTCTTCAAACTTCCGTTGTTCGCCCGTAGGGCGGCCGGGCGGTGTTGGGGTGCGTGCATCGCAAGGCGGAGGAGGGAGCCCAATGCGGAGTATTGGCGACTGACGACAACGCGGCGAGGTGCGTGCCCCAACACCGCCCGGCAGACGGAAGTTTGAAGACGCGCCCTAGGTCGCGGGGACCATCCCGAGCAGCTCGCTCAGACGCCGCACCGTTGCAGGCGACTCGCGGTGCAGGCCGGCGATGTCGAGCCCCTCGTCGCCCAGGACCATGAGCAGCGCCTCCTCGCCGATCGCGAGTACCACCACGTAACCGCCGTTGCAGCGGGTTTCCACGTAGCGGAGTCCGCCCACACCCACCTCGACCCCGGTACGCCGGCCCAGGCCGAGCATGGCGGCCGACAACGCGGCGGCCGACTCGGCGTGGACGGTCGCCGTGTCGGCGGCCACCAGCAGGCCGTCTGCGGTGGAGATGACAGTCTCGGAGATGCCCATGACCCGGTCACGGAGGGACTTCAACTCTTCGACGAGTACGGCGATCGGTGTCTGGCTGCTCATCATGTGCTCTTCTCGGTCGTCTCTGTCGACTCGGTGCGGTTGACGCGGTGTGCGTTCGGTGGACCGTAGGAAGGGGCTGCCGCTCGTTCGGCCGGAGCGGCCGGGCCGGCCGGGCCGGTGGGACCGCCCGAGCTCCCCGCGTCGCGTCCGGCGGGGACGCGACGCGGCAGAGGTCCGACCTCGGTCGCGGCCGGCAGCAGCCCGCTCGTTGGCCTGCGCGGGGCGACGCTCGGTGCCATGGCGCTCTGGTGCGGCGATTCCCAGTGAATCAGGTGCCGGGTGTCCATCCGGACGAGGTCCAGGAGCACCGCGAACACACCGCGCCCCAGGGCGAACCCGATGTCGCGGGCGGTGTGCCGGCCGTTGGCGGCGGCCAGGATCTCCCGGTAGCGGACCGGGATCCGTGAGGCCGCGGACGCGGACTGGGCGGAAGCCCTGATCCGGGCGCGGGTCAGCTCGGCGGGCGAGCCCCACAGGTCGGTCAGCAGGGCCGTCCGCCGGGCGGTCTCCTCGAAGATGCGTTGTGGTTCGATCCCCGGGCGCAGCGCGATGCCGGCGGGCGGGGCGGCCGCGACGGCCTGCCAGGTGCCGGGCGGGCTCAGTGCAAGGGTGAACGCTCCGTCGAACGCGGCGGCGGCGCAGACGGCTTCGAGTTCGGCGGCGCCTACCGACCCCTGGGCCACCAGGACCGCGCCGAGGTCGCTGCCCCGGTTCGGGGCGGCGCCGCCGGCGCGTGCGGCGGACGCGGACGCCTCGGCGACCGTCCAGTCCGCCTCGGCGACGCGTCGCGACTTCAGCAGCAGGGTCTCTGCGGTCGGGGCACCGGGCGTCTCGATGGCGGTGACCAGCCCGTGCTCCAGGTGGATCGTGCCGCCCGGCGCGCCGGAGACGGTGACCGAACCGGTGAAGCCCTCCCGGCGCAGGGTCAGCAGCAGTGCGGGCACGTTGCGAGCCGCAGGCGGCGCCTGCGCTGCGGGCGGAGGCCGGTCGTGGCGCGGGTCGCTCATGCCAGCAGGTCCCCCGCCCGGTCGGCGCTCTGACGGAGCGCCAGTGCCAGGTTGGTCCGCCCCCGGTCCAGCACGGTGGCCAGCAGCAGGGCGTCGCCCTGCCGGGACACCACCTGGACGACCTCGTGGTGACGGGTGCTGGTGACCACCAGACTCTCCAACTCGCTCTCCGCTCCGGCCTCGTACAGTCGTTCGCCGATCAGATTGACCAGTTCGGCGAGTTCGGCCCCGCTCCCGAGCAGCCGGTGGTCCCCGGCGGTCTGGTAGGTGAGGCCGGTGACGGCGTCGACGAGGGCGGCGCCGACCGCTCCGGGAGAGCCGAGCACATCGGAGAGGGATGCCTCGAGTGCGCGCACTGATACCCCTTCGCGTTGTGAACACTTGGCAACGTATTTTATTCCACCATTTCCGCCGGGGTGACCACCATCCGTGACTTCTTGCTACTTTGTTCCCGCACACGGGAGTTCTGCCCGGAAGTCACGCAAAGGACGAACAGCGCATGAACATTGACGACGCACTCAAGAGCGCGATGACTATCGAGGGTGCCATCGGCGTGGCCGTGGCGGACTACGAGAGCGGTATGTCACTCGGGTTCCTCGGCGGGGGGCAGCTGCTCGACCTGGAGGTCGCGGCGGCCGTCAACACCGAGGTCGTCCGGGCGAAGGTGCGCGCCCTGGCCGCGCTGTCGATCGACGACGCCATCGAGGACATCCTGATCACCCTCGGCGCCCAGTACCACCTGATCCGCCCGCTCGCCCGCACTCAGGGGTCGCTGTTCCTCTACCTGGCGCTGGACCGCTCGCGCGCCAACCTGGCGCTCGCCCGACACAGCCTCAAGCGCATCGAGGTCACGCTCGACGTCTAGGCGGCGGCTCGTTTGCGCGCCCCAGGACTTCCGTCGGCCAGGCCTGCGGAGCCGCGCGGCGGGAATGCTGAGCGTGATGAACCGACTACGGGATCAGCCCCGGGCGGCTATGAGTGTGCGGATATCCAGGTACGCATCAATCTCGGAAGTGCGTTACTTTCCAATGACAGGGCGTCACATTTCGCCACGTCCCGGCCGGACATGAATGCGGAATCGTCGGAAGAGTGCGGTCGTAACACCGCCACCGGTGACGCGGAATCGGCGCGAGCATGTCGCGCGGCGCGACCGCACGGTCCGGTGGCGGGTCGATGTACCGCCGCCGGACCGCCGCGGGCCGGGCACGTGAGGCGACGCCTTCCGGCACCTGGCCTAGCGAGGGTGTCCCGCACCGACCACCCGGTCCGGCCGGCCCGCCAGGTCGACGCGAAGGTCGGCGCAGTCGGCGAGCATGGTGGTGGCCAGGCCGGGAATGGGATGGTTGGTACGGGGTGAGGAGGGTGCTGGATCGCGTCGGAGGGGATTCGGAGGGGATGGTGTGTCTGCCGTCCCACAGCCGGCTGGCCACCCGAGGCCAACGACCGGCGCAGTGCCGGGAGGGGGTACGGAGGAGCGATGGCGCGGCTCGTGGTGGAGGGCGACGACCTGATCGTCGACCTGTCGTGGTGGGAGAAGGCCGTGGCACGTCGCCATGAGGTCCGCGTGCCGCTGTCCGCGATCCAGCAGGTGAGCGTCGAGCCCGACTGGTGGCGTGCTCTGCGCGGCGTGCGGGGACGGGGTACCTGGATTCCCGGCGTCCTGTCCTACGGCGTCCGTCCGCATCGCCTGGGGGAGGACTTTTCTGCTGTACGGGTCCGGGGCCGCCGACCCGCCGTCTGCGTCGACCTGTGGCGCTCCTCGCCGTACACCCGCCTGGCTGTCACCGACCCGGACCCCGACGGCACCGTACGAGCCATCCGCACCGCCGCCGGCATCTGACCACCACCCGAAATATCCCCCGCGCCTCCGCAGGGGCTGGACGGCCGGCGGAGCGGCCGGGGCCGGCCAGGGCCGGTGGTACAGGTGCGGTACCGGCCGCAGTCGACTCCCCCGCTCGGGGAACGGCCTGCCGCTGGTTTGCCCTCGTCCACGATCCAGTCGTGCAGCCGTCGGGAGGCGGGGGCATCATGGGCATCGGGAAGACTGAGGAGGTCCGGGTGATGGACACCGCATTGGTCACCGATCGGCTCGTCATTCGGGACTGGTCCGTCGACGATGCCGAGGACGCCCTGGCGATCTACGGTTCGCCGGAGGTCGCGCGTTGGCTCACACCGGCGATGGAACGCGTCGGTGACGTGGCGGCGATGCGCTCGGTGTTGCAGGCGTGGCAGGAGGCACAGCCGAATCTGCCGGCACCTCGGGGCCGGTGGGCCGTGCAGCGCAGGGACGACAACGCGGTCGTGGGTGGCCTCGGCATCCGGCTGCTGCCACCGTATGAGGACGACCTGGAGATGAGCTGGCAGGTGGCCCCCGGGGCCTGGGGGCAGGGCTACGCCACCGAGGGCGGCCGCGCGCTCATCGCCTGGGCCTTCAGGCAGGACGCCGAGGAACTCTTCGCGGTCGCGCGGCCGAACAACGTCCGCGCCATCGCCATGGCGAGGCGGCTCGGCATGGAGTGGGTCGGCGAGACCACCAAGTACTACGGACTCGGTCTGCAGGTCTACCGCATCCGCCCAGGTGACCTGACCAGCTGACCGGTACCCGCCGGGATTCGCCATGAGCACCACCGAAGGAGACCCGGCCCGTCGAGAGGCCGTGCGGTGGGCCGATCGCTGAGCCCGACGGTTCGGCCCGGTCCACTGTCGACGTACTCATCGCCCGGAACGTACCGCCCTCGGGTGGCGTGCGCACGAAGCGGGCACGCCGAACCGGTGCAGGTGTCCGCCCGGCCTCAGGACTGCGGAGGCTCACTCCGGGTCCTCGCCGCGCGCCGACAGGCGGCCCCCGGAGCAGGCGCAGCCCCGCCTCACCACCGGGTCCGCCGTCTTCGCGCTCATCAAGGCCACAGAGCTTTCCCTCGCCACCGCCTGACCGTCCTGCGGCAGCGCGGGCAGGGCCGGCCCGGCGAAGCCCCACCAGCAAAAGGGGGTGCGCGCCGTGTGCGGGCGGCGACGAGAGCGGCCTACGGGGTCCCGGTCGCCCCACCGGCCGGGGGCCGTGCCCAGCCGGGCGAGCAGAGGCGTGCACGGCTTCGTCCAGCAGGCTGTACGGGCCGTTCCTGATGCCGTGTCTCCAGCCCGCCGGGCCGATACGTTCAGGTGGCATGTGCAAACGCAAGATGCACTTTTTCATGGCATCTGCTGGTGAATATCTCGACCAGGGCGGGTATCTGCGACATGCTCGGGTATCACTCTGCCGGGCCGCAGGGCGTTGGCCGGGAAGGAGCATCGTGAGCAGCACCGCCACACCCGCCGTCGTGCGTCTGCACGGCAGCGTGGACGAGCCCGTCGAGCTGACGGTCGCCCAACTGCGTACCCTGCCGGCCCACCGGGTGGACGTGACCTTCGACTGCCGCACCGAGGGCGAGCAGCGCCACACCTTCGAAGGGCCGAAGCTGTGGGACGTGCTGCGCACGGCCCGCCCACAGGTCGACCTCCGGGGGCGGAAGAAGCGCCTGCGGTTCCTGCTGACCGTCGCAGCGGCCGACGGCCACGGCACGGTGCTGTCCTGGGCCGAGATCGACCCGGACTTCGGAGGCCAGCAGATCCTCCTCGCGACCAGCATCGACGGCATGCCGCTCGACGACGCCGGCCCTCAGCTCGTGGTGCCCGCCGACCGCTGCGGCGCCCGGTACATCAGCGGCATCACCACCGTCTGGGTCGGCCCGACCGAACACTGACCGAAGAGGCCGGCTCGGCTCGGCTCGGCCGTCGGCGGGGTCCCGGCCTGAGGGCGGCCCCGGCCGGGGCCCGCGGTCATCACCCGTTCGAGATGATCTGCCGGAGGTTGTCCAGATCCTGCGGGGAGACCCCGGACGGCTGCAGGACGGCGTTCCATCCGTCCACGTATTCGGCCTGGTACTTGTGGCCGTGGCCGCTCGGCACGCCGGTGGAGAACGGCAGGTCGGCGGTGACCTGCCAGAAGGTCACGAAAGGAATCCAGACCATCCCCTTGAGCACGTCCGCTCCCGGCGGCTCGGAGATCCAGTCGGGCTTGCCGAGGACGAGGTGCGGGCTCCACCAGACGATCGGGTCGGACGGGTGCATCAGGTAGAGGACCCTGGTGCCGTCCCACGGCTGGCCGGCGGGGGGAATCCCGGTGCCCGGGTCGTTGGTGAAGCGCACCGTCCGCCCGTCCTTGTACACCGGCTGGACCTCGGGGCTTCCGGCGTCGCGTCCGTCGCTGAACTGCCGGAACAGCGTGTTGAAGTTGGGCGGGCCGGCGAACAGGGTTCCCGAGGTTCGGTTGCGCAGGTCGTACTCGCCGCTGAAGGCGGTTTCGCCACCGAACGAGCCGAGGCTCTCCCCCGCGACGAGGAGCCGGGGGCGCGACCCGGCGGGAAGCTTCGACCAGACGTCGTAGACCGCGTCGAACAGGTCGCGGCCCGCCGCCCTGGCCTTGGACTGGTCCACCAGGTAGGAGATCCAGGACGGCAGGTAGGAGTACTGGATCGCCACGGTCGCCGAGTCGCCGCCGCTCAGGTACTCCAGGGAGTCCACCGAGGCCGGATCGACCCAGCCGCTCCCGGTCGTGGTCACCACCAGCAGGTTCCGGCGCTCGAATCCGCCGGCGCGCTCCAGGTCCTGGACCGCGATCGCGGCCCGGGACTCCGTGGTCTGCGCCGACCCCAGACCGGCGTAGGCCCGGATGGGATCCATGGCCGGGCGGCGGGTGAAGGTGGCGATGTCGCCCTCCGAGGGGCCGGAGCCGACGAAGGCGCGCCCCTGGCGACCGAGCGAGTCCCAGGGGACGAGCGAGCCGGGCCCGCCGGAACGCAGGGCGCTGGCGGGCTGGTGCACACCCGTCGGGGTCTCGGTGTCGCGGACCGAGAACGCCTGGTTGGCGAGGCCGACGAAACCGTCCAGCAGCAGACCGGTGACGACCAGGTACGTCAGGCCCGCCGTGAGGGCCCAGCCGAGGGTCCGCGCGGCACGGTGCCCGATGCGGCGGTCGAGCACCGCCGCAGTCCTGCGGTACAGCGCCCGGATCCCGCGTCCGGTCAGCAGGAGTGCACCGAACACCGCTACCGCGACCACGGGTGACAGGACGACGAACCAGATGTTGTGGTCGCGTACGCCCATCAGACCGCGGATCAGGTACTGCCAGTACTGTCCGAGCCCGAAGAAGACGGTGAGCAGGACGGCTGCCCCGATGTGGAGGATCCGCCACGACCGGCGGCCGGGCACCCGGGCGCCCCGGTCGGCGAAGGCGCGCCAGACGGACGCCGCGAGGACCCCGAGGCCGTACCCGATGGCCGCGCTGATCCCCCACACCAGCCCCTGGACGAGACCGCCGCGCGGCAGGAGCGAGGGGGTGAACGACAGGCAGGAGGCCACCAGCGCGCCCCAGCAACCGGGGAGGGTGAGCCGCGCGGCCTTCCGGTGCTCTGCCGGCTCCGGCTCAGGCTCTGGCTCAGGCCCCGGCTTCTGTGCCGGGTCCGGGACCTCCGTGGGCGTGTTCATGGGGCGACCGATCACGTGGGGGTGTCAGGAGGTACGGCGGGCGAGCACCTTTCCCGTCTCCCACAGGAGCAGGAGCGCGACGGGGGCCAGCAGCGCCCAGCCGAACTGGGCGAGGGTGATCTCGGTGGTGCCGAGGATGCGGCGGAAGGCGTCCATCTGCGTCACCAGGACCGCCAGCACGAACTCGGACAGGGCCGCCAGGTTCATCGGCCTGCTGTCGAAAGTGCTGCTGCTCAGCACGGTGGCGCGTTCGCTGCGGCATTCGTAGGCCGCCACGATCAGGCAGAGCGCGAAGGCGGTGAAGGCGATCGAGCTGCCGGTCTTCAGGCTGCCGTAGTGGTGCTCACCCAGTTTGATCAGCAGCAGCAGGGCCACCGTGACGGCCAGTCCGCTGAGACCGACGGTGACCATGACCGACCTGGTCAGCAGCGATTCGCCGCGCGGGCGCGGGGTGCGCCGCATCAGTCCGGGGCTCGCCAGGTCGAAGCCGAGCGCGAAGCCGAAGGGCGCGTTGACGACGAAGTGGATCCACAGCACCTGCGGCGGGGTGAACGGCTCGCCGGCGGCGATGTTGAAGACCGTCGCGCCGAGGAAGGTCAGGACGAAGGTGACCAGGAGCATCAGGACGAACCTGATGTACTTGGTGAGGTTGTCGTAGAGCTTGCGCCCCTCCTCGACGGCGTAGACGATCGTGGCGAAGTTGTCGTCGGAGAGGATCATCCGGCTGGCGTTCTTGGCCACGTCGGTGCCGCTGCCCATGGCGATGCCGATGTCGGCGGCCTTGATGGCGGGTGCGTCGTTGACGCCGTCGCCGGTCATCGCCACGACCTCGCCCTTCTTCTTGAGCGTGTCGGCGAGCAGGACCTTGTGCTCGGGCGCGACCCGGCCCACCACCCCGATACCGTCGATCCGGGCCAGCCGTTCGTGCTCCGGCATGGCGGCGAAGTCCGCTCCGAGGATCGCCCCGCCGGGGATCCCGAGCTGGCGCGCGATGGCCTCGCCGGTGGTGACGTCGTCACCGGTGACCATGCGGACCCGGATGTGGGCGGCCTGGGCGCTGGCCACGGCCTCCTTGGACTCCGCGCGCGGCGGGTCGACCATGCCGACCAGGCTGGTCATCCGCAGGTCGGTGACGAGCGCGAGGAGGTCACCGTCCGGATCGAACTCGGACGGGTCCAGGTCGCGCTGGGCCGCCGCCATCACCCGGCGTCCCTCACTGCCCATCCGTTCGGACTGGGCGTCGGCGCGGCCCCGCAGGTCGGCGTCCCAGGGCACCGTCCGGCCGTCGGCGAGGGCGGTGGTGGCGCGGGCCGTCACGGCGGGCGCCGCCCCCTTGACGAAGCAGCGCACCACCGGCCGGCCGGCCGCGTCCACGGCCGAGTTGAAGGTGGCCATCAGCTTGTACTCGGGGTCGAACGGCAGGGTGGCGAGCCTGGGGTGGCGCTCCCGGGTGGCGTCGATGTCCAGCCCGGCCTTGTGGCCGAGGACGAGCAGCGCCCCCTCGGTCGGGTCACCGACCACCGCGCCGTCCACCAGCCTGGCGTCGCTGGCGATCAGGTACGGCAGGATGGCGTCCTCGATGCCCGGTGCGGAGCCCGCGGCGTGGTGGATCCGACCTTCCAGGGCGTAGCCGCTGCCGGAGACGGTGTAGCGGTCGGTGGGGCTGAGGACCTCGACGACGGTCATCTGGTTCATCGTCAGGGTGCCGGTCTTGTCGGAGTTGATGGCCGAGGTGAACCCCAGCGTCTCCACGGACGGCAGCTCCTTGACGATGGCGCTCCGCTTGGCGAGGTTCAGGCTGCCGACCGAGAGGATCACCTGGGTGACGGTGGGCAGCGCCTCGGGGATGGCGGCGATGGCCAGCGAGACGGCACTGACGAACAGGGCGTCCCAGGCCTGGTCACGGCTGCGGCCGAGGGCGAACATCACCACCATGGTCAGGCCGGCCGCCGCCGCGATCCACAGCGTCAGGGTGTTGAGTTCCCGGGTGAGCGGCGTCTGTTCCTTCTCCGTCTCGATGAGCATCCCGGAGATCTTGCCGAGCTCCGTACCGGCGCCCGTCCCGGTGATGATCAGCACCCCGCTGCCGTGGGTGACCGGGGTGTTCATGAACGCCATGGTGGACTGGTCGCCCGGGCCGAGCCGGTCACCGGCCAGGGTGCCCGCGTCCTTCAGCGCCGGCACGCTCTCACCGGTCAGCGCCGACTCGTCGATCTGCAGTGAGCTGGCCCGCACGATCCGCCCGTCCGCGGGGACGGTGTTGCCGGCGGCGATCAGCACGACGTCCCCGACCACCAGCTGTTCGGCCGGGATCTCCGCCTCGACGCCGTCCCGCCGGACCCGGGCCGTGGTCTTCATCATCGACCGCAGCGCGTTCATGGCGCTCTCGGCCTTGCCCTCCTGCCGCAGGCCGACGACGGCGTTGAACAGCGTCAGGACGATCAGCAGGACGGCGGTGCTCCACTCCTTGATCGCCAGCGCCACCACCGCCGAGACGACCAGGATGATCTGCATGTAGCTGCGGTACTGGTCGAGGAAGCGCAGCCAGCCCGGCCGGGTCTTCTCCTCCGGCAGGGCGTTCGGGCCGTTCGCGGCCAGCAGGTCCGCCACCCGGGCGGCGGAGAGCCCGACCTCCGGGTCCACGCCGAGCCGTGCCGCCACCTCCTGGGGCGGCGTCGCGTACCAGGGCCGCAGGGCGGCGCCCGGGTCCGTCGGGTCAGTCCCTGCCGGCATGCCCGCTCCTCCGATGCGTTCCGGTCCTCACCGCGGCTGGTGTGCGGCGGGGCTCAGTCACGGCGCCCGCTCCGGTGCCCGGCCGCGTACGGGTCGCGCGCGGCGCCCTCGGGGGCCTGCTCCTCCAGCAGCCGCCTGGCGGCGCGCAGCTCCTTCCGGGCCTTCTTGCCGACCTCCGGGTACCGGGGGTCGATCTCCATCAGCGTGTGCGCGAGCACCGCGGCGGCGCAGATGCGCGCGAACCACTTGCGGTCGGCCGGCACGACGTACCAGGGCGCCCAGGGGGTGCTGGTGGCCGAGAGCATCTCGGAGAAGGCGTGCTGGTAGTCGTCCCACCGCTCCCGCTCGCGGAGGTCGGCGGCCGAGAACTTCCAGTTCTTCTCCGGCAGGTCGATCCGCTTCAGGAAGCGGGTGCGCTGCTCCTCCTCGGAGAGGTTCAGGAAGATCTTCACGACCCTGAACCCGTTGTCGCAGAGGTAGCGCTCCCAGTCGTTGATCTCCCGGTAGCGGCGCGCCCAGACGTCGCGGCCCTTCGCCTCCTCGGGCAGCCGCTGGCGGTCGAGGTTCTCGGGGTGGACCCGCACCACGAGGACCTCCTCGTAGTGCGACCGGTTGAAGATCGAGATGTCCCCGCGGGCCGGGAGGCGCCACGCGTAGCGCCACAGGTAGTCGTGGTCGAGCTCCTCGGCGGAGGGCACCTTGAAACTGTTGACGTGTACGCCCTGCGGGTTGACGCCGCTCATGACGTGGCGGATCGTCCCGTCCTTGCCGCCCGCGTCGATCGCCTGGAGGCAGAGCAGCACGCCGTAGGTGTCCTGGGCGGCCAGCTTCGCCTGGTACTCGGCGAGCAGGGCGACGCCGTTGCGCAGCAGTTCGGCCCCGTCCCGTTTCTTCATCCGGGCCTTGTAGCGGGGGTCGAAGTCCTCGCCGAGGTCCACCCGCGAGCCCGGCTCCACGCGCAGCGGCTCGATGAACTTCGCGATCCGCCGGGCCTGCTTGTGCGACATCGCCGACACCGCCTCCCGTCCGCCGGTCATCCGTACCTGCCACGCTCCGGCCGGCCCCGGGACCCGTCAAACCGGGTTGGGCCGTTCGGGGTCCGCGGTCCTCAGTCCTGGCCGGTGGTCCGCGCCGCGGGGCCGCCCCCGCCGGCCCACTCCCGGTAGGCGGCCACGGCGGTGGGCAGGGTGGGGAAGATCCGGTCCGCTCCGACGGACGCGGTCAGCCCGTAGGCGTCCAACTCGCCCCGCAGGTCCTGCTTGACCCGGGCGAGGGCGAAGACGACCCCGCGGCCGGACAGTTCGGCCCGGAGCGCCTCCACCGAGTCCAGCGCGGTGATGTCGACCTCCACGTTGGCCTCGGCGTTGAGGACGAACCAGCGGACGGGGCCGGTCTCCTCGGCGACCGCGGCGAGCGCCCGGCTGCGGAAGTCCTCGGCGTTGGCGAAGAACAGCGGCGAGTCGTAGCGGTAGACGACCAGCCCGGGGACGGTACGGGCCTGCGGGTAGTCGTCGACGTCGTGCATCCCGGCGACACCGGGCACCAGGCCCTGGACGGCGTCGTGCGGGCGGGCCACCCGGCTCAGCAGTTCCGCCACCGACAACCCCACGGCCACCAGCACCCCGTACAGGATGTCCAGCGCCAGCACCCCGACCAGGCAGCCGACCGCCAGCAGGAACTCCCGGCGCCGGAAGCCCTTCAGCCGGCGCAGCCCCGCCACGTCGATCATCCGGATCGCGGCGAAGACGACCAGCGCGCCCAGTACCGCCGACGGCGTGTACTTCAGCAGCGGACTCAGGAAGAGCAGTACGGCCAGCACCGCCACACCGGCCGTCAGCGCGTACGCCTGGGTGCGGCCGCCGGCCGACTGGGCCAGCGCGGTGCGGCTGGCACTGCTGCTCACCGGGAACCCGTGCAGGAATCCGGCGCCGAGGTTGGCCCCGCCCAGGGCGAGCAGCTCCTGGTTGGCGTCCAGCCGCTCGCCCTCGTGACGGGACTCGAAGGCCCGCGCGGTGAGGATCACGTCGGTGTAGCCGACGAGCAGCACTCCCAGGGCGGGCAGCAGCAGTCGGCGCACCTCGCCCAGGTCGGGCAGGGAGGGGCTGGGCAGTCCGGCCGGGATCTCGCCGATCACCGCGATGCCGTGGTCCTGCAGACCGAACATCGCGACCACGGCCGTGCCCGCGACGACGGCCAGCAGCGGACCGGGAAGTCTGGGAAAGAAGCGGCTCACGGCGAACAGGAAGAGCAGCGCCACCGCGCTGAGGACCACGGTGGCGGTGTCCGCCTGCGAGAGGTGCCGCACGAAGTACGTCAGCTGCGGGCCGAAGCCCTCGCCCTCCACGTCGACTCCGGTGAGCTTGGACAGTTGGTCCACCATCATGATCAGCGCGACCCCGGCCAGGTAGCCGATCAGCACCGGCCGCGACAGCAGGTCGGCGACGAATCCCAGCCGGGCCAGCCACGCCAACGTGAACAGCACGCCGACCACCACGGCGAGTGTCGCGGCGAGCACCGCGTAGCGGCCGGCGTCCCCGCCGGCCAGCGGCCCGACCACGGTGGCGGTCATCAGCGCCGTCGTCGACTCGGGCCCCACCGACAGCAGCCGGGACGACCCGACGAAGGCGTACACGGCCAGCGCCGGGAGGATCGCCCAGAGCCCCGCGACCGGCGGCAGGCCCGCGACGCCGGCATAGGCCATGACCTGCGGTACGAGGTACGCCGCGACGGTGCCGCCGGCCAGCAGGTCACCGCGCAGCCAGGCACGCCGGTACCCCCCGAGCACGGTGAGTCCGGGGAGTGAGGGGACGGCGGGGCGCCATCCGCCGCTGTGCGAAACAGGCTCCGGCACGGGGTCTCCTTACGTCCGCCCGGACTCATGATGAACCGGCCGCGAGCTCTGCCGGACGAAGCACCGCACCGCGTGTCGGGATGGCCGGCGGCGCCGACGCCCACGTCGCCGCCGCAACGGCATCCGGATGCGAGCCGGACGAAATGTCCTTAATGTCGATGAACGGCAACACGGTGCAGCGGACCGAGGCTCCCCGCCGACGGCCGCGTCGCCTTTCAACTGGTCCACTGGTTCAGGAGATGACCGGCATGACGACTTCGTCCGAGACCCCCGTCCTCGACACCCTCGCAGCCATGACCCTCGACTCGGTCGAGCGGTGCGGCATGCCCACGGACACGCTCATCCTCACCCGCATCGCCGCACTCGTCGCGGTCGACGCGCCGCCGATGTCCTACCTCGCCCACATCGGCCCGGCCATGGAATCCGGCCTGACCGTCGACCAGCTCCAGGACGTCCTGGTGGCCATCGCACCGATCGTGGGCACCGCCCGCGTGATGTCGGCGGCCGCCCACATCACCGAGGCACTCGGATTCGCCATCGCCGTGGCCGACACCGACGCCGGACTCGGCTCGTAGCCCGTCCGGCGAACGGCCGTCGGCCCACGTCCAGCGCCCTCGGACGGCGACCACGAACCCCCTGCTCCTCCCGCACAAGCCGTCGACCGGTGACCCTGCCGGTGCCACCGGGCCGTGGACCCGTGGACGGACGTGACAACAGGATCGAGACCCGCCATGTCCTCACCTTCGAACACCCGCACCGACAGCAGCTCGTCCACCGCGGCCGGGGGCCTGACCATCTTCGCCGCCGTGATGCTCCTCATCGGGGGCACTCTCAGCGTCTTCCGCGGGATCATGGGCATCGCCGAGGACGACGTCTTCGTGAACACGCCGAACTACGTGTTCAAGTTCGACCTGACCAGTTGGGGCTGGATCCACCTGGTCCTCGGTGCCATCTCCGTAGTCGTGGGCATCGGGTTGCTCCGGCTCTCCTTCTGGGCCCGGATCCTCGGCGTGGCGTTGGCAGGCCTGATCATCATCGCCAACTTCCTGTCCATGCCGTACTACCCGTTCTGGTCCATCACGGTGATCGCCATCTGCGGCTTCGTGATCTGGGCCCTGTGCGTGGTCCGGCCCGACGACCGCACCCTGGCCGCCTGAGGTTCGGCCGCTCCGGAGACCTGGTCAGGAGAGCCGGTCAGGAAAGCCGGTCAGGAGCGGCCAAGGGTCGGCGATGACGCGTCGGCAGGCACGGTCCCCCGCTCGGTTCACGGGATGTCGAGAAGCCCGTGGTCCCGGGGGGCCGTGCCTGCTTCCGGGTTGCCCCGTCACTTTCGCCGACGCCGACGTTCAGGCAGGTCGGAAGAACCCGGGTGCCCGCTCGACGATCACCGGAGTCCACCCGGCCCGGCGCAGTCCCCCATGACCCACCCCCCCTGGGGGGGGGGGGGGGGGGGGGCCGCGGCCCGGCGGGGGGGGGGGGGGGGGGGCGCGCCCCGGGGCGGCGGGGGGGGGGGGGGCGCCGGGGGTGGGGCGCGCCCGGGGGGGGCCCCGCCGCTCAGCCCGGGGGGCGGGGGGGGGGGGGCCGCCCCCCCCCCCCCCCCCCCCGGGGGGGGGGGGGGGCGGGCCCCCCCCGCCCCCGAGGGGTGGAGCCCAGGCCTACGGGACGAGGACGAGGCGTTCGCTGCTCCCGTGTTCGTTCCAGGCCTGCCCGATCCGGGCCAGCGGCACGGCCCGGGCCTGGACGTCGATGGCGCCCTCGGTCACCGCGGCGGCCAACTCCGGCAGTTCGGCGATGAACTCGCGGGGGGAGACCGATCCGATGCCGCTGCCGACGATCTGCAACCGGGCCGCGCGCAGCCCCGCCGACGGGATCGGAGCGGATGCGCCGGCGATGGAGCCGATCTGGATCCAGGTGAGCGGCGCGGAGCGGTCGGCACGGGCGGTCAGGATCGGGAGCATGGTGCCTGCGGCGGGTGCGCCCCATATGAAGTCGAGGACGACGTCGACGTCGGCTGCCGCGGCGATCTCGTCATAGGTGAGCACCTGGTCGGCACCGAGGGCGGGCAGCGCCTTGAGCCGGGCGGCGTCGCGGCCGGCGGCGACGACGTGGGCGGCACCGAACCGTTTGGCGATCTGGACCGCCATGCGTCCGGCGCTGCCGGTGGCACCGAGGATGAGCACGCGCTGGCCCTCACGGAAGGTGATGCGGCGGCGCAGGGCGACCCAGGAGGACATGCCCGGGTTCATCGCGGCGGCGATCCGGACGGGGTCCACGTCGTCGGGCAGGACGACGCTCCGGCGGGCGTCGATGACGGTGCGCTGGGCGAAGGTGCCGTGGGGCGTGTCGTCCAGGACCGCGTACCGCAGGCGGCCCGAGGAGTCCCGGACGACGCCGTCGACGCCGGGGACGAGGGGGAAGACGCCGGTGGCGGAGTAGTGGGTGCCGTTCGCCTTGGCCCGGGTGAGGTGGTGCAGGCCTGCCGCGAGGACGTCCACGACCATCTCGTGCTCGCCCCGGGCGACGGGTTCGGGGTACTCGCCGTAGGCGGGCGGGGCGTCGTGGGCGGTGATGACCGCTGCGTGCATGAAGAGGCTCCCTGGTTGGTTTGCATTCCCAATTAAAACCAGAGTCATTGGTAATCCAAACAATGTCAAGTAGGGTGGTGGCCATGGCACCCGACGACTCCGAAGACGCCCTGCTCGACGGCCTGGTCCGCAGCGCCTTCCAGGTCATGGGCGTGCTCACCCGCATCGGCGCCGAGCACGACCTGTCCCTCACCCAGCTGCGCGTGCTCGGCATCGTGCGTGACCGGCGCCCTCGCATGAGCGACCTGGCGGCCTTCCTCGGCCTGGACAAGTCGACCCTCTCCGGTCTCATCGACCGCGCCGAACGACGAGGGCTGCTGGCCCGCGCCCCCAGCCCCGAGGACAAGCGCGCCGTCGTCGTCCTGATCACCGACGCCGGACGTGAGCTCAACCAGCGCATGTACCAGGAAGTCAGGGAGGCCCTCGCGCCGGCCACCGGCCGGCTCGGACCGCAGCAGCGCCAACAGCTCGCCGACCTGCTCGAACCCGTCCTCACCCCGCCACTGCCGCACCCGCCGCGCCCCTCCGCCCGGCGCTGAGCGATCCGCCTCAGGGAGTGGGTTCGCCGGACCAGCGGGCGGCAGCGCGCCGGAATTCCTCAAGGTCGGGGTGGTGGCCGTCGGCCCAGGCGACGATGCCGTCGGGGCGGACGAACAGAGCACCGAATCCGAGGTCGTCGCCCACCGGCCCTGCCGCGTAGCGGATCAGGCCCTTCCAGCCTGCGGCCGCACCGCGCAGTCGTCGGCCGGTGGTGAAGTCGAGGACGACGCCCTGCCCTTCGCGCAGCAGCTCACCGAGGCGGGTGCCGTCGGCGAGGCGGAAGTCCGGGGCGGTCCGGCCGACGAGCGGCTGGTCGCTGCCCAGGTCGTAGCGGTGGGACAGGCCTGCGGTCCGGTGGAACACGTGGGTGGTGCCGTCGGGGGTGCCGAGCAGGTCGCGGAGCAGCTTGCGCAGGGCCGGGGCGTTGGGGCCGGGGTTCATCGTGGCCACCTGGGCACGCGACCAGTCGAGGATCGCGGCGCCGACGGGGTGGCGTTCGGCGGCGTAGGTGTCGAGCAAGCCCTCGGGGGCGGTCCCGCGGATGGTGGCGGCGAGCTTCCAGCCCAGGTTCACGGCGTCGCCGATGCCGAGGTTGAGCCCCTGGCCGCCCAGCGGGGAGTGGATGTGGGCGGCGTCGCCGGCGAGCAGGACCCGGCCCTGGCGGTAGGTCGTGGCCTGCATGGCGCGGTCGGTGAAGCTGGAGGCGAGGTGGACCTCGTCCAGCGCCACGTCCGTGCCGGAGATCCGGCGCAGCACCGTCTGGAGGTGTTCGCGCGTCAGCGGCTGCGAGCGGTCGAAGGCGCCGCCGTCGAAGTCCATCATCCCCAGGTGCCCCTCGAAGGGGGTCCTCAGGTACATGCCGGTGGGCGTCAGGTTGAAGCCGAGGTCCAGCTTCTGCGGGTCGTCGAAGGTGACACGGGCGACGTAGCCGGTGAACATCGGCGGCGTGCCGACGAAGTCGAAGCCCGCCAGCCGGCGCACCGTGCTGCGTCCGCCGTCGCATCCCACCAGCCAGCGCGCCCGGTGGTCGCGCCCACCGGCGCGTACGAGGACGCTGGGGCCGTCCTGGGTGACGGCTTCCAGCCCGGCACCGCGCAGGATCTGCGCGCCGCACCCGCTCGCCCGGTCCGCCAGGACCGTTCCGACGGCGTCGAGGCTGGTCATGACGCCCTCCATCGCCGGGCCGGGCAGCCGGAAGGAGACGGCGGCGGGGTCGATGCCGGCCGGGTCGAGGCGCATGCCCGCGAAGTGGCTCACGTCCCGAGGGGCCGTCGCACCCGGTACGCCGGGGCCGGCTCCGACCCGCGCCGCGTCGACGCCCGAGGCCTCCAGCAGCTCGCCCAGCATGCCCCGGCGGTAGAACGCCTCGACCGATCCGGCGTTCAGGCCCCGCATGCCCAGCGGGAGCGTCTTCAACGGCGAGGCCGGTTCCCCGTCCCGCTCCAGCACCAGGACCGAGCAGTCGGCCAGTGCGAGCTCGGCGGCGAGGAACAGGCCCACCGGGCCGGCCCCCGCGATCACCACGTCGTACATGTGGAACCTCCTCCGGTTCGAACCCCTTGCCACGCCCGGGGCTCCTCGGGTCGGGATCGCGTCCGACGGTGCCGGACGCAAGTTTAGAGCAGCGCTCCAATATTGGAACCGTACTCCACTTTGGAGCACCGCTCCAAACCTGGGAGGATGAGGACATGGTCACCCAGACACGCCAGTCACAGCGGCGCAGGCAGGTCCTCTCCCGCGAGCGCATCGTCGAGGCAGCCGTCGAGCTGCTGGACGCGGAAGGAGAGAAAGCCCTGACGGTGCGGGCACTGGCCGAGCGCCTGTCGACCGGGTCCGGGGCGATCTACCACCACGTGGGCAACATGGGCGAACTGCTGCAGGCCGCGACCGCGACCGTCGTCGCCGGGGCGCTCCCGCCGCTGCGCACACCGGCCGGCTCCCCGCAGACCTGCGAATCCACCGGCTCGCCCGAGGAGGCGATCCGCGCCGCGGCACTGGGCCTGTTCGACGCTGCGGCCGAGCACCCCTGGCTCGCGGGCCAGCTCGCCGTGCAGCTCACCCGCAGCCCCTGGGGGACGGTGACACCCCGGGTCTTCGAGAGCATCGGCCGGCAGGTGCGCGCCCTGGGCGTGCCGCGCCAGGACTGGTTCACCACGACCTCGACGCTGGTCCACTACATCCTCGGCGCCACCGCCCAGAACGCCCAGACCCCGGACGGCACCGGCGCGGCCCCGGAGTCGGCGGAGGAGCGCGCGGACTTCCTCGACACCGCCTCCAGGGCATGGCAGGGCCTCGACCCCGACGACTACCCGTTCCTCCATGACATCGCCGACCAGATGCGCGAGCACGAGGACCGCGAACAGTTCCTCACCGGCATCGCCCTGATCCTCGCCGGCATCACCGCCGGCCGGCCGACCGGCTGACCCTCCGTCGGCCCGGGCCCCACGGCGAAGCGCCTCGGCGGTGGGCGGGGCGACAGTGGTCTGCCACGCCCGCGCGGGCGGCGCCGAGGCCCTCCCCGACGGTGGCGGCGCGGACGGCGAACACATGGGTTCACCGGCGACTGCCGAGTGTGAGCGCAGGAATGCAGACCCGGCGGCTCCCGGGACGCGGCACACGACGAACGACGGCAGCCGGCAGGCCACGCACAGCACAAGGTGACGCTCGGCGAGATCGCCGCCGAGGCAGGTGTCTCCAACGCCACCGTGTCCATGGTGCTCAAGGGGCGCAGCGGTGCTCAAGGGGCGCAGCGACATCTCCTCGGCGACCCGCGCGCGAGACCTCACCGTCCGCCAGCGGGCCCGCCTCGGCACGGTGAAGGTGCCGTTCGTCCTGGTCGACCCCATCGGCACCGTGGAGGCCGGGGTCCCCACCATCGGTGCGACCAACTGGGCCGGCGCCGTCTCCGCCGTCGAGCACCTGATCGCCCTCGGCCGCCGCCGGATCGCCCACCTCGCCGGCCCCCGCCACCTGCTCTGCAGCCGGGCCCGGGCGGACGGGTACCGAGCGGCCATGGAACGCGCCGAACTCCCCGTCCCCGAAGGCTGGCTGCGCCCCGGCGAGTTCAACAACCACTCCGGCCGCACCGAGCTCGCGAAGCTGCTCGACGAGACCGCCGCGAGCGGCCAGGCCCCGCCGACGGCCGTCTTCGCCGCCAGCGACCTCCAGGCGTCCGGCGCGTACACCTGCCTGCGTGCCCGGGGCCTGCGGATCCCCGAGGACATCAGCGTCGTCGGCTTCGACGACCTCCCGGTCACCCGCTGGAGCCGCCCCACCCTCACCACCGTCCGCCGGCCGCTCCACGACATGGCCGCCATGGCCGTCCGGACCCTGGTCCGCCTGATCGACGGCGAAGAGGTCGACCTGCCCCGCGTCGAGCTCTCGACCCGCCTCGTGGAACGGGAGAGCACCGCGCCGCTCGCCGCCGGCTGAACGCCCCCGGCGCGGTACGGGCGGCTCGACGACGAAGTCCGGGCCGTGCCGGCGACCACCCGTCAGTGGGGTGGGCGAGGCTCTTCCTGTGACGCACCGGGACGGGAACCCGGTCGACCGGCGGCGAAGTTGTCCTCGATCCACCGGGCATCCGTCAGGTAACGGCGGTCGTGGCCCTCCGCCACGTGTCGGCTGAAGGCCGGATGACCTGCTGCGGCATGCCGGTGCATCCAGGCGACAAGCGCTCTCAGCCGCTCCGCCGCCGTGGCGGGCAGCCGGTCCCGCTCCGCCCGGGACAGGCCGTAGGAGTCGGCGAACAGGGCGAGGCGGCGCCCGGCCTCCGGGATCGGCAGGGTGTGCTCCACCTCGTCCGGGGCGTACAACGGGACGAAACGGTAGGCGGTGTAGGCGGCGTCCCACAGCCGGGGGCCGGGGTGGGCCGTGTCGAAGTCGATGAAGGCAACGGGCAGCTGCTCCCGGAAGACCGTGTTGTACGTCGCCGCGTCACCGTGGCAGATCACCTCCGCCGGCTCGCGCGGGGCGAACTGCCAAACGTCGCCGGGCTCCCGGGCGAACCCGGCGGAGGCGTCGTGGAGATCACGCAGCAGGCGTCCCGCGGCCACCAGGGAAGCATCGCTCCGCACCTCGGGTGCGGCGAAGTCGTGCCCCACCGTTCCAGGAAGGTATTCGACGAGTTCCTCGGCCCCGTCGTCGCTGAGCCCGTACGGGCGCGGCGCGCCGGTGAATCCCGCCTCGCGCAGATGCGCGAGCAGGCGTTGGACGGTGGCGCTCCAGGGGCCGGCCGGGCGCCGGACCAGGCTGCCTTCCCGGACGACTCGGTTCACGCCGCCGACGAGCACTTCGCGGTCTTCCACTCGGTTTTCCACTCGGTCTTCCACGAAAGCCAGGATAGCCAGGCGGGTTGGCAGGTTGGCGGGTTGGCAGGTTGACCTGACCGTCGCCTCGCGCCACGGGGCGCCGTAGGGGGCGGGGCTCACGCACCGGTGCCGCCCGCCCCCGACGGGGACGGGCGGCACCGGGCGGCCGCTCGCTACAGCGAGGTGGCCGACAGGTTCCACTTCTGGTTGGCGCCGTTGTTGCAGTCCCAGATGTCGAGTTGGACGCCGTTGGTGGTGTCGAAGCCGGGGACTTCGAGGCAGCGGCCGGAGTTGGGGTTGAGCAGCGTGCCGTTGACGGCCTGCCACTGCTGGGCGCCGGTCCCGTTGCAGTCCCAGAGCTGGACCAGGGTGCCGTTGGCGGTACCCGACGAGGTGACGTCCAGGCACTTGCCGAGGATCTGCAGGGCCCCGCCGGCCGGCGTCCAGGACTGGGCGCCGGTTCCGTTGCAGTCCCACACGACGATCTTGTTGCCGGAGGTGGTGGACGCGTTGGCGTCGTCCACGCACTTCCCGGCGTTCAGGCCCGAGGTGATCGGCCCGGCCTGGGTGCCCGGCGCGGCGGGGCCGGAGGCGTAGGCCTCCAGTTCGTAGAGCCGGGTGGCCGTGTTGCCGCCGGAGTTGGACGGGGTCGAGACCACCACCCGAACGTACCGGGCCGAGCGCGCCGTGAACGGGGTGTAGGTGCGGCTGGAGCGCGATCCGGTGACGCTGCCGGCCGCGGTCCAGTTGGTGCCGTCGGTGCTGGTCTGGATCTGGAAGGCACCGGTGTTCCAGGAGGTGTTCTCGCCGCCGAGTCCGGCGTGCTTGAGGACGACGGAGGCGACCGTCTGCGCTGATCCCAGGTCGACCTGGAGCGTGGCGCCGGCTGTCTGCGAGCACCACTTGCTGTTGTTCCTGAGGGTGGAGTCGACCGCCTTGTCCGCGGACTCCGCCGTGGCGCACGGGGCCGAGGCGGTGGTGGGCCTGCCCTGCGCCAGGTTGGTGCCGAGCTCCGGGGCGGTGGGTACGGGCGTCGCGCCGTCCTGGAAGGAGGGCGGTACGTCCGTCGCGCCGGTGCCCCAACTCGTGCTGGGTGCGGTGCCCATGGAGAAGTCGAGGGTGCCGCCGGCGGCGAGGTCGGGGTAGCGCAGGTAGTTGTGGCCGGTGGCCGTGCCGTTGACGTTCAGCCCCTGGACGTAGGGGCCGCTGCCGGTGGCGTTGACGGTGATGTTCCCGCCGGGGCGCTGGATCAGGACGGAGGGGAAGGACGGGCCGTGCACGGCCAGCGTGTCCGCACCCGGCGTGGAGGGGTAGAGGCCCAGCGCCGCCCAGACGTACCACGCCGAGGTGGCGCCCAGGTCGTCGTTGCCGGGCAGTCCGCCCGCGCCGGTGGTGAACGACTCCGCCATCACCTTGCGCACGGCCGCCGACGCACCGGCGGGGTTGCGCGCGTAGTTGTAGGCCCACGGCACGCCGTGCTCCGGCTCGTTGCCGATGTAGTAGTAGGGCAGGCTCTGCCCGGCGTTGACCTGGGTGAAGTGGTGGTCCAGGCGCTGCACGGCGGTCTGCCGGCCGCCCATCGCGTTGATCAGCCCGGCGAAGTCGTAGGGCACCATCCAGGTGTACTGGGCGGCGTTGCCCTCCGTGAAGTCACTCTGCGAGGCCGGGTCCAGCGGCCACTTCCACGTCCCGTCGCTGTTCCGGGGCTGGGTGTAGCCCGACTCGGGGCTGTAGGTGTTGCGCCACCACTGCGCCCGGGTCATGTACGTGGTGTAGTCGGTGGTGTTGCCGAGGGCCTTGGCGAACGCCGCGACCGCGAAGTCCGACGCCGAGTACTCCAGCGAGTCCGACGGCGCACCCGGCAGGTAGTGCAGACCGGTGTACGTGGACTGGTTGCCACGGATCGGTGAGCCCTGCGCCGTGCCGCCCTCGGAGGACTTCTTCATCAGGGCCAGCGCGGCGGCGGTGTCGAACCCCCGCGCCCCGAACGCGTACAGGCTGCCCACGATGATCGGCCCGGGGTCACCCGTCATCACGAAGTCCTCGTTGGTCTGCTGCGACCACTTGGGCAGCAGACCGCCCTGCTGGCCGTCCAGCACCATGGAGTTGGCGATGTCGGACGCCTCGGCTGGGGCGATCAGCGCGATCAGCGCCGCCCAGGAACGGTAGATGTCCCAGCCGGAGTAGTTCTGGTACACCGGGCGCGAGGAGTTGTGGACGGCGCCGTCGAAGCCCCGGTAGTCACCGTTGACGTCGCTGGAGATGTTAGGGCTCTGGAAGACGTGGTACAGCGAGGTGTAGAACTTCTTCAGATCGGTCGCCGAGCCGCCGGTCACCCGGGCCCGGTCCAGGACGCCGTTCCAGGAGGCGTCCGCCGCCGACCGCACCGCGCCGAAGTCCCAACCACCGTTCTCCGCGGTCAGGTTCGCCTGCGCGTTGGCGACACTCACGTAACTCAGCGCCACCTTGAACTGCACCGCCTGCGCGGCGCTGGTGTCGAAGGTGACGTACGCGCCGGTGTTCGTTCCCGACGTACTCGCCGACCCCGCGCTCACCGTGCCGCCCGACCACGTCCCGAAACCGCTCGGAGCACGGTCGAAACGGATGTCGAAGAATATCTGGTACGTCTTGGACGACCCGCAGAACCCGCCCGCCGTCACGCTCCCCGTCACCTCCGAACCACTCACCCGCACCGAACCGGCGCGACTGCCCGTCGCGCTGCGCCCGGTACCGATCAGCAGCTGCGCGGCCGTCGAGGACGGGTACGTCAGTCGGCCCATACCGGTGCGCGTGGTCGCCGTCAGCTCCACGTCCGTGCCGTACCGGTCGAGGCGGTTGCGGTAGTAGCCGGGCGCGGCGGACTCGTTGGCCTTGGTGTAACCCGAGGCGTAACCCGTCCAGTTGGTGCCGGGCGAGGCGCCGAGGGCGCCGGTCACCGGCAGCAGGGGCAGGTCCTCGTTGTTCGGGCAGCCGGCTCCGTCGAAGTGCGTGAGGCTGAAGTCCTCGATCGACCGGTCGGAGTCGCGGTAGCCCGACGGCGAGGCCGTCGGCGTGTCAGGACTGAACTGCACCCCGCCGAACGGCACCACCGCCCCCGGGTAGGTGGAGCCACCCGCGCCACCACCGACCGGGTTGGGCGCGTTGCTGTCGTCGGTGCCGATGAACGGGTCGACGTACTGGGTGAGAGCGGGGGCCGCCACGGCACGGGCCGGAGGAGCCGCGAGTGCGCCGGCGCCGAAGGCGACCAGCAGGACACTGCTGACCACCCCGGCGGCACGGGATCTGAGGACGGTTGGGAGCACGGGGACCACCTTCGGGTGGAGACGGATCGCCACGGGAACCGCTGGGCCGGCGGCCCGGGGGGCACGACGTGGCTCCAGGGCGATGTGAACGTTACCGAGCGATGGGAATTGTTTCGGCATCACCGATCGTGCGTCAAGAGCATGACACGTGATCAAATCACCTTCCACAAAAAGGTAGTTGGGCAGATCCATCGGGGGCTTGCGCGACTATTGACAGGCCGTCACCCTCGACAGCACACTCCGATGACTCGCGTGAACGTTACCAACACGCTTCGGAGGCCAGCCTGATGACAGAACCCCTCTTGGAAGCCCGGAAGGTGAGTAAGCGGTACGGCCATGTCCACGCCCTCCAGGGCGCCGACTTCACCGCGTACCCGGGCGAGGTGGTCGCCCTGATCGGCGACAACGGCGCCGGGAAGAGCACTCTGGTCAAGACGCTGTCCGGCACCGTCGGGCCCGACAGCGGGCAGATCCTGGTGGACGGCGTGCCCGTACGGCTCACCAGCCCGCTCGACGCGAGACGCCACGGGGTCGAGACCGTCTACCAGGACCTGGCACTCGCCCAGGACTTGGACGCGGCCGCCAACCTGCACCTGGGCCGCGAGCTGTACCGCCCCGGCCTGCTCGGCCGGCTCGGCGTCCTCGACCGGGGCGCCATGCGCCGCTCGGCAGTCACCGCCTTCGCCGAACTCGGCGTCGACCTGCGGGATGTGGGCGTTCCCGTCGCCTCCCTGTCCGGCGGCCAGCGGCAGTCGGTGGCGGTCGCCCGCGCGGTCGCCTTCGCCAACCGCATCATCTTCATGGACGAGCCGACGGCCGCACTCGGCGTGGTCCAGCGCGGCCGGGTGCTGGAGACCATCCGGCGGGTCCGCGACCGCGGCATATCCGTGGTGCTGATCAGCCACAACATGCCGGAGGTGCTCTCGGTGGCCGACCGCGTCGAAGTCCTGCGGCTGGGGCGGCGGGTGGCGTCCTTCAACGCCGCGGACACCTCGGTGGAGGAGCTCGTCGGCGCGATGACCGGCGCCCTGGACTCGGCGCCGGAGACACCCGGGTCCGGGACCGTGTCGGCCTCCGCGCCCCGGAGGCCGACGGAGCCCACCCCCGGAGAGGACGGTGCCGCGTGACCACCACACCGTCTCCGGGCGAAGCGGACAGAGCCCTCGCACCGCCGCCCCGGCCGAGGTCCGGCGTGCCCGGCCGAATGCGCCGGCTCGCCGCGGTGAACGAGGCCTGGACCTTCGGCGTCCTGCTCCTGCTCGTCGCCTTCTTCACCGCGGCCCGGCCCGACACCTTCCTGACCCGCTACGACCTCACCCAGATCGCCACCAACGCGGCCATCTACCTGGTGCTCGGCGTCGGCATGACCTACGTGATCATCGTCGCCGGCATCGACCTGTCCGTCGGTTCGGTGCTGGTCCTGTCCGCCGTGCTGTCCGCGGAGTACACGATCCACCACGGCGGCGCCGAATCCGGTTGGGGCACCATCGCGGTGTCCACGCTGATCGCGCTGGTCACCGGAGTGCTCTGGGGCGCCCTGCAGGGCTGGCTGGTGGCGAAGGCGAAGGTTCCGCCGCTGATCGTCACCCTCGGGGGCTTCGGCGCCGCCCTCGGCATCGCGCAGATCATCACCGGCGGCCAGGACCCGACCGGGGCCGTCTCCCGCGAACTCCAGCACCGCGTCGGCTTCGGCAAGCTCTTCGGCCAGATCCCCTGGCTCGTCGTGATCGCCTTCGCCGCCATGGTCGTCTTCGGCCTGGTCCTCGCCTTCACCCGGTTCGGCCGGTACACCTACGCCATCGGCTCCAACCCCGAGGCCGCCCGCCGGGTGGGCATCGACGTGGACCGGCACCTCGTCAAGATCTACGCCCTGACCGGCCTGCTGTCCGGGCTCGGCAGCGTGATGTGGCTGGCCTACTTCGGCACCACCTCGATCGCCGGGCACTCCACCGACAACCTGAAGGTCATCACCGCCGTCGTGCTCGGCGGCGCGAGCCTGTTCGGCGGACGCGGCAGCGTGCTCGGCACGGTCATCGGTGTCTTCATCCCGGCGGTGCTCACCACCGGGCTGATCATCATGGACGTCCAGCAGTACTGGCAGGACGTCGCGATCGGCATCGTCCTGGTCGCGGCGGTCTACCTGGACCAGTTCCGCAGGCGCGGCCGCGAACGCGGCTGAACCCGGCTCCCCGCCCAGCCACTTCCTGGCCCAGTTTCCCTCCCACCGAAGGAAGTTCACCATGCCCGAATTCGGCAGATCCAGCAGTCTCGCGCGCGGCTGCGCCGTCCTCGCCCTGGTGGTGGCCGGCATCGCCGGTTGCAGCGGCGACGGCGGCGACGGCAGCGGGCAGGCCGGCTCCAGGGGCACCACGCTGAAGCTCGTCACCGGGGTGAAGAGCGACCCGTTCTACATCACCATGGCCTGCGCCGCCCAGGAGCAGGCCGAGAAGCGCGGCGTCAAGCTCACCGTGGACGGCTCGGCGCAGTGGGACGTCGCCGTGCAGCGGCCCATCGTCGACTCGGTCGCCGCCACCCGCCCCGACGGCCTGCTGATCTCCCCCGTGGACACCGCCGCCCTCACACCGTCGCTGTCTCAGCTGCAGAACGCCGGCACCAAGGTCGTCCTGGTCGACACGACGGTCAGCGACACCTCCATCGGCGTCTCCCGGATCTCCTCCGACAACGAGGCCGGCGGCCGTACCGCCGCCAAGGCCCTCGCCGAGCTGATGGGCGACAAGGGTTCGGCCATCGTGATCAGCGTCAAGCCCGGGGTCTCCACCACGGACGCCCGGATCAAGGGCTTCTCCGAGGAGATGCGGGCCAACCACCCCGCCGTCTCGCTGCTTCCCGTCCTCTACGACAACGACCTGCCCGCGACCGCCGCCTCGCAGATCCAGGCCACCCTGGCCGCGCACCCCGACCTCGGCGGGGTCTTCGCCGGCAACACCAACACCGCGCAGGGGGTCGCCACCGGGCTGCAGGCCGCGGGCCGGCAGGGCAAGGTCAAGGTCGCCGCGTTCGACGCGGAGCCCGACGAGGTCACCGCCCTGAAGAGCGGCACACTGGACATCCTGGTCGCCCAGGACCCGGCCGGAATCGGCGCCCAGGGGGTCGACCAGGCGCTCGCCGCCATCGAGAAGAAGCCGGTGACCGCACAGATCGGCACCACCATGGTGGCGATCACCAAGGCGAACATCGACGACCCCGAGGTCAGCAAGTACATCTACCGAGCCGCCTGCTGAGCCCGGCGGCGGCCCTCCCCCGCAGCCCCGCGCCGGCCTTCGGACCGGGCGACTGCCGAACCTCCGGCCGCCACCCGCCGACCCCGCGTCAGTCATCGGAAGTCCCCTGCCACCGGGCCCTCGTGGCCGCGTACGCCCGGTGGCGCTCCGCCACGACCGGTCGTCCGCCGTGCCGCGGCACCGGGCATCGTAGGATGCAGACTCCGACGCCTGCGCCGACCGGCAGGCCGTCCGGGAGCGTGCCGAGGAGGAAGCCTGTGAAGCGCCCGACGATGAAGGACGTGGCCCAGGCGGCGGGGGTCAGTCTCATGACGGTCTCCCGGGTGGTCTCCAGCGAGCCGGGAGTGTCGCCCGACACCGCCGCCAGGGTCGAGCAGGCGGTGCGCAAACTCGGCTACCAGCGCAACGACAACGCGCGCAACCTGCGGCAGAAGAAGCTGGGCACCACCACGATCGGCCTGGTGGTGGACGATCTCGCCAACCCCTTCTACGCGCTGATGGCCCGTTCGGTCGAGGACGAGGCGCACCGGCGCGGCTACGTGGTGCTGGTCGCCAGCACCAACGACGAGCCGCGCCGGGAGCGCGAGGTCATCGCCGCGTTCACCGCCCGCCAGGTGGACGGCTTGATCATCGTCCCCACCATCGGCGGCCACGGCTTCCTGAAACCGCCCATGGAGGCCGGCACCCAGGTGGTCTGCGTGGACCGCCCGGCCAAGGACCTCGACGTGGACACTGTCACCGTCGACAACCGGGACGGCGCCCGGCAGGCCGTCACCCACCTGCTGGGGCACGGCCACAGCCGGATAGCGTACCTGGGCGACCGCTTCGACATCTGGACCCAGAGCGAGCGCTACGCCGGCTACCTCGACGCCCTCACCTCCCACGGCCTGACCGCCGACCCCACCCTCGTCCGGCACGGGCTGCGCTCCCACCCGCAGGCACGGGAGGCCCTGGCCGGGCTGCGCGCCCTGCCGGACCCGCCGACCGCCCTGTTCAGTAGCAACGACCTCATCACCCTCGGTGTACTGGACGGCCTGGAGCGGCCCGCCCCGATGGCCATCGTCGGCTTCGACGACCTGCCGCTCGCCAAGCAGCTCGACCCGCCGCTGACCGTCGTCAGCCAGGACCCGGTCGCGCTCGGCAGCACCGCGGCCAACCTGCTGTTCTCCCGGATCGCCGGCGACCGCTCCGCGCCGCGGAAGGTCATCCTGCTCACCCGCTTCGTCGTCCGCAGGTCGGGTGAACAGCCCGTTCCAGGAGGGTCCGCGGGCGTACCGCACCCGCCGCCGGTGCCCGGCTGAGCCCTGGCCGCGTCCGGGGCACCGGTACCCGGCCCCCGGCCCCCGGTTCACACGGAGCGCCGGGTGCCGGGTGCCGGACGCGGCCGGCACCCGGCGAGGTACTAGCCGGGCCGCAGCGCCGTCCAGCGCTGGTTCGCGCCGCCGTTGCAGTCCCACAGCGCCAGCTGCGTACCGTCGGTGGTGGCGGCGGCGGGGTCGTCGAGGCAGCGCCCGGACACCGGGTTGCGGTAGCCGCCGTTGTACGCCTGCCAGACCTGGTTGGCACCGCCGTTGCAGTCCCAGATCTCGATCCTGGTGCCGTTGGCGGTACCGCCGGCGGTCGCGTCCAGGCACTTGCCCAGCGAGCGCAGGGTGCCGTCGGCGTACGCGTTCCACCACTGCGCCTGGGTGCCGTTGCAGGACCAGATCTGCACGGCGGTGCCGTTGGCGGTGCTGCCCGTGTTGACGTCCAGGCACTTGCCGGCAATACCGGACTCGACCGGGCCGCCGAGGGCGACGGGCGCCTTGATCCAGCCGGCCGCGTCGGCCGCCTGGACACCGGCGTTGAAGGCCTCGGCCATCTTCGCGAAGCCGTTGTCGTTCGGGTGCAGGGAGTCGGAGAGGTCGGCTGCGGTCAGGGCGCCCATGTCCACGAGGCGGACGTGCTTGCCGGCGGCCTGCCTGGCCTGGACGATGCCGGGGAGCTTCTGGTTGAAGGCGGGCCGGCTCGCCTCCTCGGTCGGGCTGGTGGAGACGATCACGGAGCCCACCAGGACGGTGGCGTCCGGGGCGCCCCGGGTGATCTGGTCGATCAGCGCCCCGAGCCGGTCTGCCGCGGTGGCCACCTGGTAGTCCTGGTTCAGGTCGTTGGTGCCGATCTCCAGCGTCACCACGTTGGGCCGGTAGCGGGCGAGCGTGGCGTCCGTGATGGCGGCGATCTGGTCGATCCGCCAGCCGGAGTGGCCCTCGTTGTCCGGATCGGCCATCGGTCCGTTGCGGCCGGAGCCCACGAAGTCCGTGGCATGGCCCTCGGCGGCCAGCCGGTCCGCGAGAAAGCCCCGGTAGCTGTTGCCGCTGGGGCTTCCGACACCCCAGGTGATCGAGTCGCCCAGGGGCAGCAGGCGCAACGCCGCGGGCGCGGCGGCGACGGCCGGGACCTCCGCGGCGGCGGCCGTCGCCGGCAGCGCGGCGCCCGGTCCGAGCACGGCGAGCAGGGCTGTGAGCGGGCCTGCCAGGTGTTTGATCATCACCGGTTCCTCATTCGAAGTCAGTGTGGCGGCGGGTGCGACGGCGGGGCCCGGGCGGACGGGGTGCGGGTGTCCGCCCGGGCCGCGGTGGGTCAGGAGGCGACCGGCAGGTTCCACTTCTGGTTGGCGCCGTTGTTGCAGTCCCAGATGTCGAGATGGACGCCGTTGGTGGTGTCGAAGCCGGGGACGTCGAGGCAGCGGCCGGAGACCGGGTTGACCAGGGTGCCGTTGGCGGGCTCCCAGCGCTGGTTGGCGCCGCCGTTGCAGTCCCACAGCTCGACCGGGCTGCCGTTGGTGACGGCGGCTCCGGTGATGTCCAGGCACTTGCCGTTGACCTGCAGGGTGCCGCCGGTCTGCGTCCACTGCTGGGCCGTGGAACCGTTGCAGTCCCACAGGTCGATCTTGGTGCCGGAGACGTTCGAGGCCGTGTAGTCGTCCAGGCACTTGGCCGCGTTCAGGCCCGAGGTGACCGGGCCGACCGGAGGCTGCGCACTTCCGTTGCCGGCGACGATCGACAGGTTGTCGAACTGGTCGGTGCGGTAGCCCTGGATACCGAGGCCGGCCTGGCCGGAGAGGAACGAGGAGTCGGTGACCGTCCCGATCTGGTTGCCGTCCAGCTTGGCGGTGATCCGGGTGCCCTGGAAGGCGAACGACAGGTTGTGCCAGCTGCCGGTACCCAGTGCGGCGGTCGTGCCGGTGGCCAGCGTGTGGTTGGAGCCGTCGGTGTACATCTTCTCGATCCACCACTGCCCGGTGTCCCTGATCCGCAGGTAGTACGCGTTCATGTGCGACTGCGGGCGCTGCTGGGTGTTCGCCCGGCCGATCAGCTCGGTGGTGCCCGCGCCGCGCAGGAACACGTCGGCGCTGACGGTGTAGTTGGACCAGGTGGTGTCGCCGATCAGCGAGTACGAGTCCGAGTCGTCCTGCCACTCGATCGGCTTGACCGGGGCCATCTGCTGCAGGCACCGGCCGGAGCGGCCGCCGGCGCAGGTCTGCACCTCGTAGGAACCCTGCATGTCGGAGAGGTACTTCGCCTCGTCGTTGACGGCGACGTTGTCGAAGTTCTCGTTGTAGGGCAGCGCGAGCGGGTACGCGGCCGGCGCGGTCGCGGTGCCCTTGCCCTGGCCGGTCGTCGTGCTGACCGTGTAGACGTATCCGGGCTGCATGGTCAGCGAGTAGGAGCCGTTGCTCGGGGTGATGTCCTGGGTGTGGACGAAGGACGTCGCCGGGGCGGGCGTGTTCACGTTGGTGGCCCAGACGTGCACGGTGCCGGTCGACAGGCCGCCCTGGACGTGGAAGTTGGCGGTCTGCGGCCCGTTGGAGGTGGTGGTCTCCAGGATGGTGGAGTAGTCGGAGCCGGTGTTGGACTTGATGGTCACGTAGGTGCCGCCCGACTCGGCTCCGCCGAGGTAGCCGGAGGCGGAGTCGATGAACTTCCAGCCCGGCTGGGTGAACTGGGTGACCTGGGCGGTGGCCCAGGTGCTGGCGCCGATGGTGTAGTTCCCCGACCAGGGTGAGTTGGCGGTGGCCAGGCCGACGGTGTTGTAGGGGAGGTTGGGGTAGATCGCGGCGAGCAGCGGCCAGTTGAAGTAGCTGACCATCTTCGCGTCGATGTAGCCCCGGGTGATGGCCCGGATCAGCGCCGGGGCACCGGTGTTCATGTCCTGCGAGCCGTTCTCGCTGTCCCAGAGCGGCTTGCCGTTGTTCTTCGCGGCGGTGCTGCTGGAGCAGGAGTTGGCGTTCCCGCCGTCGCCGCCTTCGCAGGAGTAGTGCGCGCCGATGATCGCGACCGCGTCGTTGAACGCCTGGTTCTTGGCCATGTCGTCGGCGACGCCCCAGCCGCTGTCGTCGGCGACGAGCTTGACGCCGGAGTACCCGGCGTTGTTGAGGGCCGAACGGAGCTGGACGAACCAGTTGGCGTCGTGGCCGCGCTCGTTCCAGCCGCCGAGGTAGCTGATGGTCAGGCCGTGCTGCTTGGCGCAGCCCAGCCAGGAGATCAGGTAGTTGATCGTGTCGGTGGACCAGAAGCCGCCGTTGATCCAGCCGGGCGCGGTCCACGCCAGACCGTACAGGCCGATGGCGGGGTTGCGGGCCTTGGCCTGCTCGGCCAGCCAGAACTCGTAGCCGGCGTTGCAGTTGATCACACCGCGGCTGTGCTCGATCGACGGCTCCGAGCCGTCGGTGGAGTTGGCGTCACCACCGATCTCCAGCTTCAGCAGCTGCAGGTTCGCGCCGTACCCGGGCTTGAACAGGTAGTCCAGGATCTGTGACTGCTGCGCCGGCGGGTAGTCCTTCAGCAGCCGCGAGTTTCCGCCACCGCCGCTGATCGCACCGATCCCGTCGAACGTCCGGCCGCTCTGGCCGCCGTCCACCGTGATCGTGGTGGTGGCCGCCTGGGCGGGCGTGACGCCGACCGCGAGCAGGGCGGCGAGCAGCGCCAACAGCCACAGGGGGACGAGTTTGCTGACGTGTTTCACAGGACGAGCCCTTCCGTTCGGGATGCGCGCGCGGCATGGGGGGGCCTGCGCGCCTCGGTGGACATACGGAGCTTCGGCCGGTCGGCGGCCGGACTGAACCGTGGCCGGCCGGCCGGTGACGGGGCGATGGGGCCGCGGCCGGTGACGGGGCGACGGGGCCGCGGGTGGTCAGCTGGCGGCGTTGAGCAGGTCCAGCACGCTCTGCTGGCAGCCGTAGTCGGTGCTGCCGGGGCCGCCGGCCCAGTGCGGTCCGTACTGGTCGAGCGCGTTGCGGTCCCGGGTGTAGGCGGAGTTCGCCCAGGAGCTGAGGACTGGGCCGTAGGGGTGGTCGGACAGCTGGGTGTTGAGCCGTCCGAGGCCGCGGACGTAGGCCCCCTTGAAGGACGGGCCGTCTCCGGTGCAGCCGTCGCCCTCGCCGGGCTCGCGCAGGACCCCGTTGCTCTGGAGCCGGGTGGTGGAGGCGTTGGCGAGGGTACGCGCGGTGGTCAGCAGACCGGCGTCGCCGGTCGCCCGGTACAGCTCGGTCAGGCCGCCGAGCACCACACCCTGGTTGTACGTCCAGGTGGTCTGGCCGTTGTTGGCGCAGGCGTCGTTCAACCCGTCGTTGATCATATGGTCGGAGTTGATCATCTTGCTGTTCTGGAACCAGGTCCACTCGTTCCTGGCCCGGTTCAGGTAGGTGGTGTCGCCGGGGGTGCGGTTGTGCAGAGCGGCGGTGAGCTGGAGGAACAGCTCGTTGGTGATGGCGTTCTTGTAGTTGCCGTTCGTGCTCCAGCGCACCCCGCCGCCGCAGGTGCCGTTCCAGTTCGCGAACATGTGGTCGGCGTCGGCGCGGGCCGTGGCCAGGTACCGGCTGTCACCCGTCTGGTCGTAGGCGGCCACCCAGGCCAGACCCCACCAACCGGTGTCGTCGAGGTACTCGTTGGTGAAGTTGCCGCCCTGGGCGCCGATGTTCCTGTTATAGGTGTCGGCGATCGCGTACGTGTAGCTGCCCATGCCGCTGACCCGGGCGTTGTCGATGATCGCCGTCAGCGCGTTGGCGCTGGTCCACCAGCCGTTGCCGCCGAAGAGCTTGCTGCCGCGGTCGAACGACATCATCAGCGCGGTCGCCGCGGCGGTGCGGCGGTCGCCGGCGTTCCAGGTGGTCCGCGCCCAGGGCGTACAGGTGATGCCGGTGCCCACCCGCCCGCACGCCCGCAGCGCGCCGACACCCTGGGTGTTCCAGTCGTCCACGTTGTACATCAGGGTGCGCCAGCCGTTGCCGCCGGCCGGCACGCTGGTGTCGCCGAGCTTGCTGCCGCCGGCCCAGGTGCGGCCGCCGTCCGTCGAGCGGTCCAGCCACACCTCGTCGCCCGCGGCGGCGCCCGCGATCGACGCCCAGCCCATCGCGTCGGTGTCGTCGAAGTGCAGCACGACCGAGCGTCCGGACAGGGCCGCGGACACCGGCTGCCGGTCCTGCGGGCTGAGTGCCGGGTCCCGGGTGTCGCAGTACTTGTTGCAGACCGCTGCGGCGGCCGCGGTCGGGGCGGCGGCGGCCGCCGCCCCGGCGATGCCGGGCAGCGCGGCCGCCATGGCCAGGGAGAGGAGTGCGGCACCGAGTGATCGGGGCATGCGCATGGGGGACTCCTGACAGATCGACTGTGGGGCGTCATCCGTGGGGGGATGGACGTTGGGGCGCTCTGCGGGGGGCTGCGGCGGGCCGCGTCGTCAGCCCACGGCCCGCCGGTGCGGCCGGCTGCTACGGACTGCTGGGGACTGCTGGGGACTCAGGGGATGGCCCAGTGCTGGTTGGACCCGTTGTCGCAGGTCCACAGGTCGAGCCGGACACCGTTCGTCGTGCTGTAGCCGGGATCGTCGAGGCACTTGCCGGAGGCCGGGTTGACCAGCGTGCCGTTGACGGCCTGCCACTGCTGGGCGCCGGTCCCGTTGCAGGTCCACAGCTGGATCAGGGTGCCGTCGGCCGTGCCGCCGCCGTTGACGTCGAGGCACGATCCGTTGGCCCGGACCGTTCCGTCCGGCTGCCTGGTCCAGCTCTGCGCGGTGGTGTTGTTGCAGTCCCAGAGCTGGACGGCCGTGCCGTTGGCGGACGCGTTGCCGTTGACATCGACGCACTTGCCGCTGTTCACGGCGGACAGCAGCGTGCCGGTGCCCTGGACGGACTGGCCTCCGGTCAGCGTGATGTCAACGGAGTGCGCCCCGGTCAGGGAGGCGGGCACCGTGTTGCCCTCGGTGGTCGCGCCGTCGACCTTGAACGCCGCGACGGTGTTGCCGGAGCCGTGCAGCGCGACGGTGAGCTTCGCCCCCCGGTACGCGACGCCGGACAGGGTGACGTCGCCCCAGCCGGCGGGCAGGGTCGGCTGGAAGCTGATGCCGCCGGGGGTGAAGGTCATTCCGAACAGGCCGCTGTCGATCATGCGCAGGTAGGCGGTGGCGGACCAGGTCTGGTCAGGGGCGGCGCCCCAGTGGCCGCCGGTCTGCCAGCCGCCGTCCACCGCGCCGGTCTGGGCGTTGTAGATCTCCGCGAACTGGTTGCTGCCGACGGCGAGGCCCGCCAGCGTCCGGACTTCGTTGGCGAACCGGGCCTGGTTGCCGGTACGGGCCGCGGCGTCGGCCCAGTAGCCCTGCACCATCGGCCAGACGACGTTGTTGTGACGGCCGGGCCTGGCATCGCTGTAGCGGGCGTAGTTCGGGTACGTGTCGGCGATCCCGTACGGCTGGAGGTGGGCGTTGCGCATGACCGACTGCGCCTGGCTGCTGTCCGCGATGCCGAACAGCACGGCGAACGACAGGCCGGTGCCCTCCTCGGTCTGGTCCAACTGGCCGGCCATGCTGTCGTTGCCGTGGACGAAGTAGCCGTACAGACCCTTGCCGGGGATCCAGAAATACTGGTTGATCCGGTTCTTCAGAGTGTCGGCCGCCGAGTTCAGCGCGGCGGCCTCGGCCGCCGGCCGGCCGAGCGCCGTGGCCATCTGGGCCGCACTGCGGTAGGCGGAGTAGTACAGCGTGTTGGTGCTCAGTGCCATCATCGTGCCGGTCGCCGAGTAGTTGCCGACGAAGCCGCCGTGACTCTCGGTGCTGTCCGCCGGCGGGGCCGGGTAGCCCGCGATGCCGTCGTTGAAGAAGGACGGGCCCTGGAACAGCCCGTACGACGCGTTGTAATTCTGGCTCCGGCGCGCGTCGAGGGTGTTCGTCGCGACCTGGTAGGCACTGGCCAGGAAGCTCTGGTCGCCGGTGACCAGGTAGTGGTTCCAGGCTCCGGTCATCCAGACCACCTGGTCCCACTGCTGGTTGTCCTGCTGGACGATCAGCTGTCCGTTCGGCTGCTTGGTCACCGCAGCCCAGAGCGAGTTCGCGGCCGCCCTCGGCTCCAGCAGGCTGGCCGCGTTCCACGAGTTCACGGCCGCATCCCTGGTCCACGGCTGCTCGTAGCCGCCACCGGCGCGGACAAACGTCCGAGGGGAGTCGGTCATCAGGCCGGAGGAGTTGTACACCGCCGGGTCGTAGCCGACCGTGTTCGTGTCCAGCAGGTTCGCCAGGGCCATGGTGTAGGCCGCTCCGAGCTTCGCCTGGATGCCCGGGTCGGCGAACCGCAGGACCGGCCGGGGCGTGTCGGCGGCGGCCAGGGCCGGACCGGCCGAGGGCAGCACGCCGGACGCGGCGGCCGCCGCCAGCGCCGCGGCGATCAGCGCGGCCGTTCTCCGGGGTCGGCCGGCCCGCCGGGCGGGTGGCGCGGCCGTGCCCGCCCGTCCGGCTCTGCTGCCGTCCCGTTCCGTACCGCGCCGTCCTGCGCGGATGGCCTCGAACATCGTCGTTCCTCCAGGAGGTGTCAGTCGGGTGTGTCCCCGCGCGGAGCAGGGACGTGCTCGCGCCACGGGGTGGCCCGGCGGCCGCTGCCGGGGCCGCCGGGCCGGGCGCGGGTCAGGAGGCGGGCAGCGTCCACTGCTGGTTGGCGCCGCCGTTGCAGGCCCAGAGGACGAGTTGCGTGCCGTCGGCCGCATTCGCGTTCGGCACGTCCAGGCACCGGCCGGACTGCGGGTTCCGCAGCGCCTTGGTGGCCGTGTCGTAGGACCACTGCTGGTTGGCCCCGGCGTTGCAGTCCCACAGGTCCACCGACGTGTTGTCGGCGGTACCGCCGCCGGTCACGTCGACGCACCGGCCGAGGATCCGCAGGGTGCCGTCACCGGGGACGGTGACGGACTGGGCGGCGGAGCCGTTGCAGGTCCACGACTGGATGCGGGTGCCGTTCGCGGTGGAGGCGGCGTTGTCGTCCAGGCACTTGCCGGCGACGGCGGAGGTGGTGGCGCCGGTGCGGACCTTCGGCAGGTTCCACTTCTGGGCGGCGCTGCCGTTGCAGTCGAAGAGCTGGAGCTGGAGGCTGTTCGCGGTGCCGGAGTTGGGCACGTCCAGGCATTTGCCCGAACCGGTGTTGACCAGGGCGCCGCCCCTGGGCTGCCACTTCTGCCCGTCGCTCTGGTTGCAGTCCCACAGTTGGACGAGCGCGTAGTTGGCGGTGGACCCGGCGTTCACGTCCAGGCACCTGCCGGACTGCATGACGGTGCCGTCGCCGGGCAGCGTCCAGCGCTGCGCGGAGGTGTTGTTGCAGTCGTAGGACTGCGCCTTGGTGCCGTTGGCGGTACCGCCGGCGGCCGCGTCCAGGCACTTGCCCGTGATGCCCGAGCCGAGCGGTCCGGTCGGGCCGGTCTGGACGACGGGCGGCTTCGCGCCGCCGTTGCCGTTGTAGGAGGGCGGCGCGGAGGCTGGGGTGGCGGCCCAGTTGGTGTTGGCGGTGGTGCCCAGGGTGAGGTTGAGGGTGGCGCCGTTGATGACGGCGTCGGCGGGCAGGTAGGCGTTGTTCCAGTTGGTGCCGTTGAGGGTGGCGCTCTGGACGTAGGGGGCGTCGGTCGCGGCCTGGGGGGCGTTGACGGTGAGCTTGCCGCCGCCCGCGAGGGTGACGGTGACGTTGGTGAACAGGGGTGAGCCGAGGGCCAGGTCGCCGGTGCCGGGGGTCTCGGGGTAGATCCCCATGGCGGAGAAGACGTACCAGGCGCTCATGGTGCCGAGGTCGTCGTTGCCCACGCTCCAGTTGGCCGGGTTGTTGGGCCACAGCTGGTTCTGGACGTCGCGGACGATCTTCTGGGTCTTCCAGGGCTGGCCGATGTAGTCGTACTCCCAGGGGAGTTCGATGGAGGGCTCGTTCCCGAGGTCGGCGTGCGAGCCGCCGGCGCCGTGGAAGTCGGAGAGGACGCTGTCCAGGTAGGCGGCGAGCTTGGCGTTGCCGCCCATGGCGTCGGCGAGCCCGCGGATGTTGTGGGGAACGGCGCCGGTGTACTGCCAGGAGGTGCCCTCGACGAACTGGTCGCTGCTTGCCGCGTTGAACCCCGGGCGCCAGGAGCCGTCCTTCAGCCTCGGCTGCATGAAGCCGGAGGCGGGGTTGAACACGTTGCGCCAGTCCTGCGCACGGTTGGCGAACTGGCTCTGGGTGGTGGTGTCACCGAGCGCACCGGCAAAGGCGGAGACCGCGAAGTCCTGTGCCGCGTATTCCAGTTGGGTCGCCACCGAACCCTCGAACCCGCGCACGTACGAGCCGTCCGACGGCAGGTAGCCGTAGTTGGTCTGGTAGTCGAGCCCCAGCCGGATGCCGTTGCCGGCCACGGACTGCTGCACCATGGCGTTCTTCGCCGCGGCGGTGTCGAAGTCCCGGGCGCCGAAGGCGTAGTAGTCCGCGATGACGGCCGGCGCCGGGTCGCCGTTCATCACGTTGGTCTCGGCCGAGTTCAGTGACCACTTGGGCAGCTGACCGCTCTGCGCGAAGTCGTTGACCAGCGACTGGGCACTGTCACTGGCCTGCTGCGGGGCGACCAGGGCCTCCAACTGCGCCTGGGTGCGGTAGATGTCCCAGCCGGAGTAGGTGCCGTACTGGGCCTTCTGGCGGCCGCTGACGGTGTGCACCTGGCGGTCGAAGCCCCGGTACTTCCCGTCACTGTCGCTGATCAGGTTCGGGTGCAACAGTGCGTGGTACAGCGCGGTGTAGAACACCTTTCGCTGGTCCGGGGTGCCGCCGGCGACCGAGATCCGGCCCAGGACGTCGTTCCAGGCGTTGTGGGTGGCGCTCCGGACGGCGTTGAAGTCCCAGTTCGGGTTCTCCGCCACCCGGTTGGCGGTGGCACCGGCGACCGAGACGTAGGAGAGCCCGACCTTCGCCTGCACCGTCCGGCTGCCCGTGGTGTCGAAGGTGACCGAGTTCCCGCCGTTGAAGGTGCCGGTGGAGGTGAACGGCCGGTCGAAGACCATGTCGAAGTACGCCGTGTACGACGGGCTGGACGCGCAGAAGAGGCCGGCGTCCACCGAACCGCTGACCTCGGTGCTGCTGACCCTGTCGAAGTGCAGGTTCGTGGCCTTGTCCGCGTTCAGCTTGAACAGCAGGTTGGCCTGGGTGGTCGCGGGGAACGTGAAACGCGCCATCCCGGAGCGGGCGGTGGTGGTCAGTTCGGTGTTGACACCGTTGGCGAGGTTCACCGAGTAGGCACCCGCGCTCGCCGACTCGGCCGTGTGCGAGAAGCCGACCGTCGCACCGCCGTCGACGCCGCCGACGGTCGGCAGCACGGGGATGTCGCCCATCGCCCCGCAGCCCGGCCCGGACAGGTGGTTCAGGCTGAACCCCGTCACCACGGTGTCGGAGTAGGCGTAGTCACCCCCGGGCGGACGTGACGGAGTGTCAGGACTCCACTGCACCATGCCGAACGGCGCGTCGGCGCCGGGGAAGGTGTTGCCCTCGTGCGAGGTGCCGAGGAGGGGATTCACCAGCGAGGCGGGATCGGACACCGCGGCCACCGCCTCGGCCACGGCCCGGAGGGAGGCGGGCGCGGCCTGGGCGGAGGCGGGCGCGGCGAGCCCGAGGACCACGAGACAGCAGACGAGCGGAAGGCGCCATCGTTTCATCTTTGCGGCTCCAGAGCTGAACAGACGGACTGTCACCGAACCGGGTGGGGCTCGTATGCCGGTAAGCAAAGATGAGCATGGCAACGTTGTCAACGCACCGGACCGAATCAATCGCGAGCCTTCAGGACTTGTACTCCGGCGATGGTCCCCGGATCCCGACCGGCAGCAATCACCGGCTGCTGGTCGGCAGTCGACGACATCCGGGCAGACGGCCGCGCCCGGCAGATAAAGCCGTGAAGTCAGAAATAAGGACAAAAGCCGCGAACCATAACGAATCAAATGCAATCGCCTTCAAGTTCCGACGACATTCCGGAGCCCGACGCGACCGCCCGGCACGTCGGTCTCGCGGGGCATCGCCTCCTGCGCCACGGCGGAGGCTCACTGACGACCCCGAGGGGGTTTTTACTTTCCCATTACTATTAGGCTGGCCTCACTCCCCTGAGACCGCCGACCGAGAGGACCAGTGACGTGCCTATTCCGCGTGTCCGGACGACGAGCCTGCCCGGTGTGGGGGTCCGGTACGACCTGACGACCCGAGAACACCGGCAGCTGTCGGTGATCGCGCACCGGGACGGTACGCGCAGCCTGAACTTCTACCGCAACGACGACCCGGACGCCTGCGCCGAGGCGCTGCGCCTGACCGCGGACGAGTCGACGGCACTGGTCGACGCGCTGATGCCCGCTCACCACAGTCCGGGGGTGCTGCACACCACCGATCTGGGCCTGATCGCGGAGCGGATCCCGCTGAGCGGGTCCTCGCACTGGAACGGGCGGCTGCTGGGCGAGACCCGGATGCGGACGGCGACCGGCGCCTCCATCGTGGCCGTGCTCCGGCGCACCGGAGCCGTTCCCTCGCCGGCGCCGGACTTCCGCCTGGCGGGCGGGGACACGCTGATCGTCATCGGAACGCGCGAGGGCGTCGACGCCGCCGCGGACATCCTGGGAAGGGAGTGATCGAGTGCACACGGCCACGGTCTTCACCGAGCTCGGCGGGATCATCCTGGTCCTGGGGGTGCTCGGGCGAATAGCGTCCCGGTACGGGCTGTCGCCGATTCCGCTCTACCTGCTGGGCGGGCTCGCCTTCGGCCACGGCGGACTGCTGCCGCTCAGCGCCAGCGAGGAGTTCGTCGCGACCGGCGCGGAGATCGGCGTGGTCCTGCTGCTGCTGATGCTGGGTCTGGAGTACACGGCTGCCGACCTGGTGACCAACCTGAAGCAGCAGTACCCGGCGGGAGTCGTGGACATGGTCCTCAACGCGCTGCCGGGCGCGGCGATGGGCCTGCTGCTGGGGTGGGGTCCGGTGGCGGCCGTGGTGCTGGCCGGGGTCACCTGGATCTCCTCCTCCGGGGTGATCGCCAAGGTGCTCGGCGACCTGGGACGGCTCGGGAACCGGGAGACCCCCGTGATCCTGAGCATCCTGGTGCTGGAGGACCTGTCGATGGCCCTCTACCTGCCCATCCTCACCGCGCTGCTGGCCGGCGCCGGGCTGCTCGCCGGGAGTCTCACGCTGGCGATCGCGCTCGCCACGGCCGGCGCGGTGCTGTTCGCCGCACTGCGCTACGGGCGGCTGATCTCACGGTTCGTCTCGCACGACGACCCGGAGAAGCTCCTGCTGGTCGTGCTCGGCCTCACCCTGCTGGTGGCCGGTATCGCGCAGCAGCTCCAGGTGTCGGCCGCGGTCGGCGCGTTCCTGGTGGGGATCGCACTCTCCGGCGAGGTGGCCGAGGGGGCGCACTCGCTGCTGAGTCCGCTCCGGGACCTGTTCGCGGCGGTGTTCTTCGTCTTCTTCGGCCTGAGCACCAATCCGGCCAGCATTCCCCCGGTGCTCCTCCCGGCGCTGGCGCTGGCGTTCGTCACCGCGCTCACGAAGATCGCCACTGGGTACTGGGCGGCCCGCCGGGCCGGTATCGCCGTTCCCGGACGCTGGCGGGCCGGCGGCGCACTGGTCGCCCGCGGCGAGTTCTCCATCGTGATCGCCGGGCTGGCGGTCACCGCGGGGATCGAACCGGACCTCGGCCCGCTGGCCACCGCGTACGTGCTGATCCTGGTCATCGTCGGCCCGCTCGCCGCCCGCTGGACCCTGCCCGCCGCCCAGCGGCTGACCGCCGCTGCCGCGCGGCGCCGTGCGGCCGGGTGGACACCGGAGGTGCAGGGCGGCGCGGGCGTGCCCGGCCCCCGGCCGGACGAGAAGGCCGCGGAGGGGGAGCCGGAGAACGCACCCGCGTAG
>NZ_JBHUWW010000040.1:0-58888 GCF_042669755.1 Kitasatospora sp. NPDC057223
CCCCCTCGGGGGTGCCGGCGCTCAGCCGTTCGGTACGGCCCGCTCAGGCCTCGCGCGGCGGGTACAGCACGCCGGTCACCGTCGGGTTCAGCAGCGAGCCGATACCGGCCAGGCCCAGCAGGCCCACGGCCACCCCCAGGACCGTCATCGCCCCGCCCGTCTGCCACATGTAGTAGGCCACCGGCAGGCAGATCGAGTTGGTCAGCACGGCCGGGCTGCGGCCCCAGCTACGGGCCTTCAGCAGGGCCCGGGCGGCCAGCAGCGGCAGCACCCCGAGCAGCACGATCACCAGGCCGCCGAACTCGGTCAGCCCGCGGTTGATCGGCTCGCCGGTGAGCCCGGCGATCATGTCGTAGACCCCCCAGGCGACCAGGGCCGCGCCCTCCAGCGCGGTGATCGCCGCACCGACGAGCAGCGAGGTGGGCCGGGCGGGGGTGGCGGGCAGCGGGCTGGCGGTTTCTGCGGTCACTCAAGCAGGGTAGCCGCAGCCCTGCGCGTACCGACCCGTAGGCTGGACCCATGCGCGCTCTCCTGGTCGTTAATCCGAAGGCGACCACCACCAGTGCCCGCACCAGGGACGTCCTGACGCACGCGCTGCGCAGCGACCTCAAGCTGGAGGTCGCCCACACCCAGTACCGCGGCCACGCCCGGGACCTGGCCCGGCAGGCGGCCGAGGAGGGCGCGGTGGACCTGGTGGTCGCCCTGGGCGGCGACGGGACGGTCAACGAGGTCGTGAACGGCCTGCTGGCGCACGGCCCGGGCGAGCGGCTGCCGCGGCTCGCGGTGGTGCCCGGCGGCAGTACGAACGTCTTCGCCCGCGCCCTGGGCCTGCCCAACCACCCGGTGGAGGCCACCGGCGTCCTGCTGGACGCGCTGGAGCACCGCCGGGAGCGCCCGATCGGCCTGGGCAAGGCGATGACCGAGGGCCTGCCGGACCGCTGGTTCACCTTCACCGCCGGCCTCGGATTCGACGCCGGCGTGGTGGGCCGGGTGGAGGAGCAGCGCAGGGCGGGGCGCAAGTCGACCCACGCGCTGTACGTCGGCCAGGCGCTGCGGCACTACGTCACCGAGCGTGAACACCGCCGGGCCGGCCAGGTGACCCTGGAGATCCCGGGCCGCGCCCCGACCCCGGGGCTGGTGCTGACCATAGTCAGCAACACCTCGCCGTGGACGTTCCTGGGGAACCGTCCGGTGTACCCCTCACCGCTCGCCTCCTTCGACACGGACCTGGATGTCTTCGGCATCACCCGGATGACGGCGTTCGGCACGGCTCGAACGGTCCGTCAGATCCTGCGGTCGCACACGCCTTCGGACGATGACGCCGCACCGGCCGCACCGGGCGGAAAGCACGTCGTCTCCTATCACGACGTCCGACACTTCACCTTGGTTTCACAGGAACCGGCCCCGTTTCAGGTGGACGGGGACCACCTTGGAGACAGGAGTCGCGTCAGTTTCACAGGCGTTCGGCGGGCACTGCGTGTGATTGTGTGACTGGAAGGGGGGTTTGCCCTTCTTCTCGAACGCACAAGCCCCCTTCACTCCATAGAAGTACGGGCTGTGAGCTAGGCGACACCGAAGAATCAAAAATTCCTGACCGAAGGGGGTTGTATCCGGGCCCGAGGTTTGCGAACCTCTACATGGCGATCGGGACGCATCGCAGCGGCAACAAAGTCAGAAACTGACGGACGTGGCCGAGGCGCTTCCCCTGAATCACCCGAACCCCACCCCAGCACAGACCACCCGGGCCCCATGGGCCTTTGGTCCCTTTTGCTGTTGCGGGATTCGTGAAAGCGTTCACATTCACAAGCCATCGATTGCGTCGGCCCGGGCCACAGCCTGCCGACAGGAGGAGTTGGACGACCATGGACTGGCGCCACCGCGCTGTCTGCCGCGAAGAGGACCCGGAGCTGTTCTTCCCCATCGGGAACACGGGCCCTGCTCTGCTGCAGATCGAGGAAGCCAAGGCCGTGTGCCGCCGCTGTCCCGTCATGGAGCAGTGCCTGCAGTGGGCGCTCGAGACGGGTCAGGACGCCGGCGTCTGGGGCGGAATGAGCGAGGACGAGCGTCGCGCGATGAAGCGCCGTGCTGCCCGCAACCGCGCCCGCACCGCCTGATCTACATCAGCACCAGCCGTCGGACCTTCCGGCGGCCGCACCACCCGATCAACACATGATCAAGGGCTTCCCTGCCACTTCTGGCGAAGCCTTCCGTATGACGGACCGCACCTCGGTGAGGTTCCGCGACGCCGAGCGGCCCAGGTACTTGATACTGCTCACTCAGAGCAATATTGTGGGCCTAGGGCGCTCACCGTGCGCAATGCGCTGGTGGACGTCGCACCACCCAGAGCCCCCGTTCCGGCCGACTCCCCCCGACGGCCGGAACGGGTTGAGAGGCCCTGTCGACCCACCCCCCCGGTCGACAGGGCCTCGTTTTTGTCTCCGGGCCGACACCCCAGGGGCGCCCGCACCGCTGCGCGCGCCCCCAACTTCCGTCTAGCGCACCGGAATCTCCAGCACCACCTTCGTGCCGCCCTCCGGTGCCGCCACCATGTCGAAGGTGCCGCCCAGCTCACCCGTGGCCAGCGTCCGGACGATCTGCAGACCGAGATTGCCGGCCTGCTGCGGATCGAACCCCTCGGGCATCCCGCGGCCGTCGTCCTGCACGGTGATCAGCAGGTACTCCTCCGGCTTCGCACCGCCGTTCCAGCTGTCCGACCAGCCCATCCCGGTCGCCGGAGCCCGCCCGCGCAGGGCGCTCACCTCAAGGTTCCCGGCGTCCTTGCCGCCGAAGGCGTGCTCCAGCGCGTTCTGCAGCAGCTCGGTCAGCACCATCGCCAGCGGCGTCGCCACCTCGGCGGCCAGGATGCCGAAACTGCCGCTGCGCCGGGTGGCCACCCGGCCGTCCTGCGACAGCTCCATGACCATCGCCAGCACCCGGTCGGCGATCTCGTCGAAGGCCACCCGCTCGTCCAGGGTCTGCGACAGCGTCTCGTGCACGATCGCGATCGACCCGACCCGGCGGACGGCCTCGTCCAGCGCCGCACGCCCGGCGTCCGAGTCCATCCGGCGGGACTGCAGCCGCAGCAGGGCGGCCACCGTCTGCAGGTTGTTCTTCACCCGGTGGTGGATCTCCCGGATGGTCGCGTCCTTGGTCATCAGCTCCCGGTCGCGCCGCCGCAGCTCGGTGACGTCCCGGGCCAGCACGAGCGAGCCGGTCAGCACGCCCTTGGGCTTGAGCGGGATCGCCCGCAGCGTCACCACGCCCCCCTGCGCCTCCACCTCGGTCTGCCGGGGCGCCCAGCCGCTGGCCAGCTTCACCAGCGCCTCGTGCACCGCGCCGCGCGAGGGCGGCGCCAGCTCGGCGGTGCTCCGGCCGAGGTGACTGCCCACCAGATCGGTGGTCAGGCCGAGCCGGTGGTACGCCGAGAGCGCGTTCGGGCTGGCGTAGGTGACGATGCCGTCCGCGTCCAGCCTGATCAGGCCGTCGCCGACGCGGGGCGCCGCGTCCATGTCGGTCTGCTCGACGCCCGGGTAGGGGAACGAGCCCGCGGCGATCATCTGCGCGAGGTCCGACGCGCTCTGCAGGTACGTGAGTTCGAGCCGGCTGGGCGTACGGACCGTCAGCAGGTTGGTGTTCCGCGCGATCACCCCGAGCACCTTGCCCTCGCGCCGGACGGGGATCGACTCGACCCGTACCGGCACCTCCTCGCGCCACTCCGGATCACCCTCGCGGACGATCCGCCCCTCGTCGAAGGCGGCGTCCAGCAGCGGCCGGCGCCCCCGCGGGACGAGGTGGCCCACCATGTCGTCCTGGTACGAGGTGGGGCCCGTGTTGGGCCGCATCTGGGCCACCGAGACGTACCGGATGCCGTCCCAGGTGGGGATCCAGAGCACCAGGTCGGCAAAGGAGAGGTCGGAGAGCAGCTGCCACTCCGAGACCAGCATGTGGAGCCATTCCACGTCGGCACCGGTCAGGGTGGTGTGGCGGCGGACGAGTTCATTCAGCGAGGGCACAGGGGTGAGCGTAGTCGCAGCGCGGCCCGGGAGCCCTGCCCACAGCACCGCCCAGGTTGTCCAGACCAATTCTCCGGAGACCCTGGACAACCCAGATTGGTCTAGTCCACAATGAAGAAGCACCAAGGAGAGGCCCCCGCGCAAACTGCCCTGACCGCGCGCGGCCGCTCCTCGGTCGGACTCCGCCGAACGAGGACCCCGCACAGTTCTCGGTCACACCCGGTGTCCGACGACAGCTCCGGGCTGCGGTGCCGAACGGGCTGAGGGTCCCGTGTCGGCGCCGTGGCCCGTAGTGCTGTCCACAGCCAGGCAGGCCCCGCCCGCGACGACAGCTCCGGGCTGCGGTGCCATGGACCCCTCCTGCCCGATGCCGGGCAAGTAGGGAGGGCTGAGGGTCCCGTGTCGGCGCCGTGGCCCGTAGTGCTGTCCGGGGCCCGCTCCACGACGTGTCGCACGACGAGACCCCCGTCCACAGGCTGTGGACGGGGGTCTCGTCGTCGCGCGGCGGGGCTCAGTGGGTCTCGGTGACCTTCGCCAGGGCGCGGGGGGCGTCCGGGTCCTGGCCGCGGGCGATGGTGACCTCGTAGGCCAGCAGCTGCAGGGGCAGGATCTCCAGGATCGTCTGGACCTCCTCGGGCACCCCGGCCGGCAGGGCGAAGCCGGCCGAGGCCGCGTCGACCTGGCTCTGCTGGCCGATCACCACGAGGTCGGCGCCCCGGCCGCGCAGGCGGTCCAGGACGGGCTGGAGGGCCTCTCCGCCCTTGCCGTCCGGCACGATGGCGATGACCGGGGAGACGTTGTCCACCATGGCCAGCGGGCCGTGCAGCAGGTCGGCGCCGGAGAACGGCGAGGCCGGGATGTAGGTGGTCTCCATCAGCTTGAGCGCCGCCTCGCGGGCGGTCGGGTAGCCGTAGCCGCGCGAGGTGATGACCAGGCGCTGGGCGAAGCGGTACCGCTCCGCCAGGGCCTTGATCTCGCCCTGCCGGGCCAGGATGCCGGACGCCAGCGCGGGCAGCTCCTTGGCCGCCGCGCCGTCGCCACCCCGCAGGCCCTCGATCAGCAGGTACAGCGCGAGGAGCTCGGCGGTGTAGGTCTTGGTCGCGGGGAGGGCCTTCTCCGGCCCGGCCAGCACGTCGATGTGGAACTCGGAGACCTCGGCCAGCGGCGAGGCGGCGTTGTTGGTGACGGCCAGTGTGATGGCACCGGCCTCGCGGGCCGCCTTGGTGGAGGCCACCAGGTCGGGCGAGCCGCCGGACTGGCTGACGGTGATCACCAGGACGTCCGTGAGGTCGGGCTTGGCGCCGTAGGCGGTGGTGGTGGACATCGAGGTCAGGCCGGCCGGCTTGCCGAGCAGGATCTCGATCAGGTACTTGGCGTACAGCGCCGCGTTGTCCGACGTGCCGCGGGCGGTGAGCAGGACGAAGCGCGGGCTGCGGGCGGCGATCTCGGCCGCGATCTCCCGGATCTTCGGGGCGCCCTCGTCGAGGATGCGCTGCAGGACGGCCGGCTGCTCGGCCATCTCCGCCGCCATGATCCGGCCGGGGACGGCTGAGAGGGTCTGCGTGTCGGACATCTGGTGTGCCTCCGATGAGATGGTTCAACCCCGGCCGGGCGGCTGCCCGGCGGGGACCTCTACGGCGGCGAGTCCGCACACTCGCTGCGATGATTCCAGCTGCAATCCTACGGGGGGCACCCTCGCGCGGCACAGCCGAGAGCACCGTCCGTGGCTCCGGACGGTGCTCTCGTCACTCTCCGTGCCGACGGCCCGGCGGCGGGGCCGGGCCGTCGGTGGTGCGGCGGGTCAGGACGGGTTGTTGATCAACGTGTTGATCAGGGCGTCGGTCTCCTTGGTGGCCTGGTCCACCGTCTTGCCCGCGAAGATCGAGTTCAGCATGGTGACGAGGATGTTCTGCTTCTCGATCGCGCCCCAGCCCGGCGCCAGCGGGGTGAACCAGGCGTCCGGCACGGCGTTGGCCGCGGCCGCGGTGGCGGGCTTGGTCTTCAGCGGGTTCAGCTGGGCCAGGTTGTTCGGCAGGATGTCCTTGTCCGCGAGGAACTGCTCGGACTTGGTGCTGGTGAACATCCGGATCCAGTCCGCGGCCAGGGTCTGCACCGGCGACTTCGCGGTGACCGCCAGGTCGGACCCGCCGATGAACGAGGGCAGCGGCTTGCCGTTCGGGCCGGGCATCGTCGCCACCTTGACCACGTCCTTGAGGGTCGGGTCCCCGGTGACGGGCGCGACGGCGCTGCCGGCCTCCCAGCTGTTCCCGTACAGCACGGCGGTGCGCTTGCGGGCCAGGAAGGTGGACTGGCCGGCCTCGTTGACCGTCAGGTCGGCGTGGTTGTACTTCTTCACCAGGTCGGTGAAGTACTGGATGCCCTGCTGCGACTTGGGTTCGCTCAGCGTGCCGTGCCAGGTGCCGGCGCTGTCGAAGCGGGCGACGCTGCCACCGAAGGCGGCCACGTACGACAGGGCCGCGTACCAGTACGGGCCGGGGAGGTAGACCGGCGAGAAGGTCTTGTCGGCCTTGTTCTTCTCCGCCACCTTGTCGAGCACGGCCCTCAGCTCGTCCTCGGTCTGCGGGAAGTCCGCGCTGCCGGTCGCCTGCTGGAACATCGCCGAGTTGTACATCGCGACCCGGGCGCCCGCGTAGTACGGCACGCAGAACAGCTTGTCCTGGTAGGTGCAGGTGTTGACGAGGCCGCGGATCCAGTCGCCGGAGTTGTCGAAGGTGGTCTTCTCGACCGGCGCCAGCGAGCCGTTGAGGATGTACTTCATGGTCTCGGTGTTGCCGAGCTCGACCACGTCGGGGGCGACGCCGGCCGCGAGCGCGCCGTCCAGCTTCTCGACCTTCTGGGTCCACTCCTGGTACGCGAGCTTCAGCGTGACCTTCGGGTACTTGGCCGCGAAGTCGTCGTTGACCTGCTGGACCAGCTCCGGCCAGCTGGTCTGGGCGTCGTTCATCAGCCAGACCGTGACGGTGCCCGTCATCTCCTTGGGGTCCGCCGCGGCGGTGGCCCCGTCCGTGGCGCTCTTGGCGCCGGCGCCACATCCCGCAACCGAGGCGGCCAGGGCCGCGATCCCGAACATCGCCATGAGCTGACGCTTCACGTCATCCTCCCGAGGGGTACCTGAGGGTCTCCAGCGGGGTGGTGCTGGGGCCAGGATTGGTTCAGACCAGATTTCCGGAGCGTGGCCTAGACCAAAACGAGTGTCAACGCAGACCGGTGTGCAAGTGACAGTCGTTGCAGAGCTGTTGTGAGACATGAGCACACTGTCGTCACATGATCACCCCACGTTGTTTTAAGGCTCCGTTCAGGCTGGCTTGAGGCCCCGCTATGGCTGCACGCAGGCAGGCACGAGAATAAGTCCGGTATCACCCGAATTGACTGCCCGCCGGGGCACTTCGGGGCCGCCGGACGGCCCGATGCGGCGAGAAGTGCACGGTCGAGTCAAGCGTTGATAACGGCTTGCGCAGACCGCTCGAGATCCCTTGACGCTCTCCATTGGTCCATGCCAATCTCCAACCGTTGGTCTACACCAATGGTCTACTCCTCCTCTCCTCGCCCGGCATTGAGCCGGGGGATTCCCGGAGAGGGGACATGGCAGGAAGCCGCAGATCCCAGGACCGTTCGCATCCTGCCTTTTCCGGTGACAATCCCCCAGGCACACAACGACGCTTCAGGGCCCTCCAGCCCAACAGCCGGGTGCCACACCTTGCTCATCCCTTGGAGGATGGTTTGAACCGCAAGATCGCCGCCGTGGCCGCCGTCGCCACCGTGCTCGTCGCCTCGGCCTGCTCCTCGTCCAGCTCGTCCGGCGGTGACAGCAAGCAGCCCACCCTCAGCAAGGACGGCAAGGGCAAGACCGTCACGGTCTGGCTGATGGACGACGCCCAGAAGGGCTGGCCGACCGTCGTCGACGCTGCCAAGAAGCAGTTCGAGGAGGAGACCGGCGCCACCCTGAAGATCGAGTGGCAGACCTGGACCAACTACACCACCAAGCTCGACACCGCGCTGCTCTCGGGCAACGCCCCCGACGCGCTCGAGGTCGGCAACACCCAGGCCGCCAAGTACATCGACGCCGGCTCCTTCGTCGACCTCACCTCGGTCAAGGGCCAGTTCGACAACTCGGACAAGTGGCTGGACTCGGTCGCCGCCTCCGGCCAGAGCGGTGACGGCACCAAGACCTACGCCGTCCCCTACTACGCCGGTGCCCGCGTCCTGATCTACCGCAAGGACCTCTTCGCCGCGGCCGGCGTCACCAACCCGCCGACCACCCTCCCGGAGCTGAAGGACGCGCTGGCCAAGGTCAAGGCCGCCAACGCCGCCAAGGAGGGCTTCTCCGCCCTCTACCTCCCGGGCCAGAACTGGTACACCGCCGCCTCCTTCGGCGCCGGCACCTTCGGTGTGAAGAACATCGTCGCCAGCAAGAGCGGCGACAAGTGGACCGGCACGCTGTCGGACCCGAAGTTCGTCGAGGGCATCAAGACCTGGAACGACCTGCAGAAGGAGTTCTCGGTCGGCGGCACCACCGTCGACGAGGCCACCCAGGACGCGCTGATGGCCAAGGGCAACATCGCCGCCATCGTCGGTGCCGGCTGGGAGCTCGGCTCGGTCATCGACCCGAAGGCCGGCGACCCGACCCTCGCCGACAAGCTCGCCACCATCGCCCTCCCGGGCGCGGCGGCCGGCAAGCCCACCCCCGCCTTCCTCGGTGGCTCCGACCTGGCCGTCCCGGCCAAGTCCGCCAACCCGGGCCTGGGTGCGACCTTCCTGCAGATCTACACCAACACCAAGCAGCAGACCGAGCTCGCGAAGTTCGCGATCCCGAACAACAAGACCCTGGTCGCCGCCTACAAGGCCGCGAAGCCGGAGAACAAGGCCGCCGGCGACGCCGCCGAGGGCGAGACCTGGTTCATCCCGAACTCGCCGATGTGGTCCGGTGCCGACGAGACCGCGCTGAAGACCGCCTTCGGCGCGATCGCCGCCGGTGGCGACCCGGCCACCGAGCTCAAGAAGGTCGAGACCACCATCGTCAAGGACCTGAACGGCTGAGCTAGCTGATCCGGCGGGCCCGCACCAACGGGCCCGCCAGCACTGAGCACATGGGGGTGGGCAGTTCGCGAGCACCGCGGACTGCCCACCCGCACGCGCCAGGTACCGACCAGTGTTCCGCGGGCCCGGGAAGGACCCTGATGAGTGTGACAATCAACGACACAGTGGCGAAGGCCGAGCCCGCCGCTCCCGCCCCGAAGCCGGACCAACGCCGCGGCTTCGTGGCCGGTGGCCACTACATCCCGTACGTCATGATCCTTCCGGCCGTGGCCGCTCTGGTCGGCGTCATGGGCTACCCGCTGTTCAAGCTCTTCGACCTGTCGTTCCAGAACATCAACCGGTACGCCATCCTGGTCAACTCCGACCTGGCCGAGTACGTCGGCTTCGAGGGCTACACCAAGGTCCTCGGCGACAGCGAGTTCTGGGAGGTCGTCCTCCGCAGCTTCCTCTTCACCGGTGAACTCGTCGTCCTGTCGATGGCGCTCGGCATGGCCTTCGCGCTGGTCCTCAACCGGGTCTCCGCCTGGGTGAAGATCGTCGTCGTCACCGTGCTGATGTTCGTCTGGGCGGTGCCCGCGCTGGTCTCCGGCATCGTCTTCCGGTGGATCTTCTCCAGCACCGGCGGCGTCGCCGACTACCTGCTCTACCTGGTCGGCTTCGACGGGATGAAGAACTACGACTGGTTCGCCGACCCGACGGTCGGCCTCTACGTGGTGGGCGCCGCCGTCATCGTCTGGGGCGCGCTGCCCTTCCTGGTGATCGGCCTGAACGCCGCACTGACGCAGGTGCCCAAGGAGCTGGTCGAGGCCTCGAAGCTGGACGGCGCCAACGCCTTCCAGAGCTTCCGGCACGTGGTGATCCCGGTGATCAAGCCCTTCCTGCTGCTCTCCGCCTCCCTCAGCTTCATCTGGGACTTCCAGGTCTTCGCGCAGATCTTCTCCCTGCGCAACACCGCCCCCGAGCCGGGTTACTGGACCATCGGCACCTACCTGTACCAGAAGGGCATCGTCGCCTCGCACTACAGCAACAGCGCAGTGATCTCCGTCGCGATGATCCTCCTCATGCTGGTGGTGCTGATCGCCTACATCCGTCAGGTCATCAAGATCGGAGCCCAGGACTGATGGCTGTCATCGACACCACCGACGTCGCCCGCCCGGCCCAGGCCGCAAGCAGCCTCAAGGTGAAGAAGAACGCCAGGGTCGCCGGCCGCAACCCGGTGATGACCGGCGTCTGGAACGCCGTCGCGCTGGCCTTCGCCGTGGTGATGGGCTTCCCGATCTACTGGGCGGTCATCACCACCTTCAAGACCAACAAGGACCTGATCACCAAGCAGCCGACGTTCTGGCCGAGCAGCTTCTCGTTCGAGAGCTACAAGGTCATCTTCGCCGACAACGAATTCCTGCCGTCCCTGCTGAACACGCTCGGGATCACCATCGGCGCGGTCGTCCTCGGCCTGATCGTCGGCTTCCTGGCCGCCGTCGCCGTCGCCCGGTTCAACTTCCGCGGCCGGAACTTCTTCATCGTCACGATGCTGATCATCCAGATGGTGCCGCTGCTGGCGATCATCATCCCGCTCTACATCGTGATGAAGAACGCCAACATGACGGGCACGCTCCTCGGCGTGATCCTGGCCTACCTGGTCTTCACCATCCCGTACGTCATCTGGACGCTGCGCTCCTTCATCGTGAACATCCCGAAGGAGCTGGACGAGGCCGCGATGGTCGACGGGTGCACCAAGTGGGGCGCGTTCTTCCGGATCATCCTGCCGCTCACCCTGCCGGGCCTGATCACCACCGGCGTCTACACCTGGATCCAGGCGTGGAACGAGTTCATCGTCGCGAACGTGCTGCTCAGCACCGGCGGCCAGAAGACCTCGATGATCTGGCTGACGTTCTACTCCACCACCCCGACCCGCGGCGCCGACTACGGCGCCCAGATGGCCGGCGCACTGATGGTCTCGCTGCCCGTGATCGTCCTGTTCGTGATCTTCCAGAAGAAGGTCTCGGCCGGTCTCACCGCCGGTGCGGTCAAGGGCTGACAGCCCCCTCCGTACCCCCTCTGCACCTCCAGCGCATCACCCAGGGAAGGAACCATGGCGACTCCCGGCATGGAAAGCGTCGAACTACTGACAGACGCCGGAGCGGTGCTCCAGCCCGGCTTCATCGGCCTGACGCCTCCGGACTGGCTGCGCCGCAGACTGGGCTCCGGCGAGCTCGGCGGGGTCGCCCTGTTCGGCCGCAACATCCGTACGCCCCAGCAGGTCGCCGAGCTGACCGGGGAGATGTACGCGCTCAACCCGGAGATGCTGATCGCCACCGACGAGGAGGGCGGCGACGTCACCCGCCTCGAAGTCGTCAGCGGCTCCTCGTACCCCGGCAACCTCGCCCTCGGTGAGGTCGACGACCTCGACCTCACCGAACGGGTGGCCCGCTCCATCGGCCTCGACCTCTCCTCGGTCGGGATCAACCTGAACTACGCGCCCGACGCGGACGTCAACTCCAACCCCGACAACCCGGTCATCGGGGTGCGCTCCTTCGGCAGCGACGGGGAGACGGTCGCCCGGCACACCGCCGCGTACGTCCGGGGCCTGCAGTCGGCCGGCGTCGCCGCCTGCGCCAAGCACTTCCCCGGCCACGGCGACACGGCCGGCGACTCGCACCTCGGACTGCCCCGGATCGACCTCGGGCCCGAGCAGTTCACCGAGCACCTCAAGCCGTTCCGGGCCGCCGTCGCGGCCGGTGTGAAGGCCGTCATGACGGCCCACATCCTGTTCTCCGCGTACGACTCCAAGCTGCCCGCCACGATGTCCCAGGCGATCCTGACCGGCCTGCTCCGCCAGGAGCTCGGCTTCGACGGCCTGATCGTCACCGACGGCATCGAGATGGGCGCCATCTCCGGCACCCACGGTGTGGCGGAGGGCTCGGTCAAGGCCATCGCGGCCGGCGCCGACACCATCTGCGTCGGCGGCGGGCTGGACGACGAGGCCTCGTTCCTCTACCTGCGCGACGCCCTGGTCTGGGCCGTGCGCGAGGGCCGGCTCCCCGCCGCCCGCCTGCACGAGGCCGCCGAGCGCAACCGCGCCGTGGCCCGCTGGTCGGCCGCCGTACGGGCCTCCCAGACCGGCAGCCACGGCGAGGCCGGCATCGGCCTCACCGCCGCCCGGCGCGCCCTGCGCGTGCACGGCGAGCTGCGCCCGGTGACCGGCGCTCCGTACGTGGTCGAGTTCTCCCCCGACGCCAACATCGCGGTCGGCGACGAGACCCCGTGGGGGGTGGCCGGCCCGCTCGCCGAGCTGGTCCCCGGCACCACGGTGGACCGGGTCAGTGCGCCGGCGACCAGGCGGGAGGGCTCCGGCCTGCTCCACGTCGAGGTGGCCGACGAGGCCAGCGACGTCGACACGGCTCCGGTGCTCGGCGCCTCGGCCGGCCGGCCGATGGTCATCGTGGTCCGCGACCTGCACCGCCACCAGTGGATGCGGCGGGCGGCGCTGGCCCTCGTCACCGCCCGCCCGGACGCCGTGGTGGTCGAGATCGGCACCGGGTACGGCGTCGCCGAGACCTTCCGGGCCCGCGGCGTGACCGTCCTGGCGACCCACGGCGGCGCCCGGGTCTGCGGCGTCGCCGCCGCCGAGGCGCTGGCCGGTCTCACCCTGAGCAGCGTGCAGGTCGGCTGACCGACCCGCTGGTCCCCCGGTCGGGGCGGTTGCCGAGAACCGCCCCGACCACCGACATTCCCACCAGACTTCGCACATCGCACTGCCTCCCGTCGGCACCCGTTCCATCGCGGCGGGCGCTCACACCTGCGGGCCCGCGCGTGCAACCATGTGCTGATACACGACGGAGGAGCCGGTGACGGCTGCAGGGCGAGGAGTGAGCGCGGCCATGAGCGGCGACAGGGGAACGGCGGCCCTCCCGGGGGGCACCACGGTGCCGGCACAGAGCGGCACGGCTGCGTCGGGCAGCGCCATCGCCCCGGCGGGCGCCCGGGTGCCGAAGTACTACGGCCTCAAGCGCCACCTGCTCCAGCTCACCGAGACCCAGCCGGCCGGTACGCCCGTCCCGCCCGAGCGGGCGCTAGCGGCCCAGTTCGACACCTCGCGCACGACCGTCCGCCAGGCGCTCCAGGAGCTGGTCGTCGAGGGCCGGCTGGAGCGCATCCAGGGCAAGGGCACCTTCGTGGCCAAGCCCAAGGTCGCCCAGGCGCTCCAGCTGACCTCCTACACCGAGGACATGCGCGCGCAGGGCCTGGAGCCCACCTCCCGGCTGATCGAGGTCGGCTACATCACGGCGGACGACCGGCTCGCCCCGCTGCTGGACATCAAGGCCGGCGGCCGGGTGCTGCGGATCGAGCGCCTGCGGCTCGCCAACGGCGACCCGATGGCGATCGAGGTCGCCCATCTCTCCGCCAAGCGCTTCCCCGCGCTGCGCCGCAACCTGGTCAAGCACAACTCCCTCTACACCGCGCTGCGCGAGGTGTACGGGGTGACCGTGGCGGAGGCCGAGGAGACCATCGAGACCACGCTGGCCAACCCGCGCGAGGCCGGCCTGCTCGGCTCCGACCTCGGCCTGCCGATGCTCCAGCTGTCCCGGCACTCGTTCGACGCCGACGGCGCCCCGGTCGAGTGGGTGCGGTCGATCTACCGCGGCGACCGCTACAAGTTCATCACCCGCCTCCAGCGCCCGGCCCAGTAGCCCGGCCAGGGCCGCAGAACCTTCCGAAATGCCCGGCGCGCACGGTGTGCGCCGGGCATTTTCGTGCGCTGCGCACGCCCTCGAACGTGCCCAAGTTGCACGAGTTCCGTCAATTGCGGTGACACGCGTCACCCAGTGCTCTACATTCCGCTGCTGTAAGTGACTGTCGATCACCACTGGTGCTGCTCGGCGGGTCCAGGGGGCGCCGTCCCCGGGGCTGCGGCGCCGACGAGGTGACACCTCTTCAGCCGGAGCCGCTCATGTCGTCAGATGTCGAAGTAAAAGAGTCCACACCCGAACCGCCGCCCGTCCCGGTGCCCGCGGTCACGCCCGAGCGGGTACTCGCGGGCCTGAGCCTGCTGGTGCCGATCGTCGCGCTGCTCTGGGTCTCCTCGTACGCGAAGGCCGGCCCCGAGGCCGGCGGCGTGCCCTTCTTCTACTGGTACCAGCTGCTCTGGGTACCGGTCTCGGCCGTCTTCACGGTCGCCGCCTACCTGCTGATCACCCGCGACGAGAAGGCCCGCAAGGCCGCGAAGACAGGTGGCGCGCGATGAAGCACGGCGTGAACGTCACAGCCCTGACGGTCTTCATCCTCTTCTTCCTCCTGGTCACCGCGATGGGCTTCCTCGCCTCCCGCTGGCGCCGGGCCGACAACGCCCTGCACCTGGACGAGTGGGGGCTCGGCGGCCGCAGCTTCGGCACCTGGGTGACCTGGTTCCTGCTCGGCGGGGACCTCTACACCGCGTACACCTTCGTCGCCGTGCCCGCCGCGGTGTACGCCACCGGCGCGGCCGGGTTCTTCGCGGTGCCGTACACGATCATCGCGTACCCGCTGGTGTTCCTCTTCCTGCCGCGGCTCTGGTCGGTCTCCCGGGTGCACGGGTACGTCACCCCGGCGGACTTCGTGCGCGGGCGGTACGGCTCCAAGGCGCTGTCGCTGGTGGTCGCGCTGACCGGCATCCTCGCCACCATGCCGTACATCGCGCTCCAGCTGGTCGGCATCCAGGCCGTGCTGGACGTGCTGGGGGTCGGCGGCGGGCCGGGCAGCAACTGGTTCGTCAAGGACCTGCCGCTGTTCCTGGCCTTCGGCGTGCTGGCCGCGTACACGTACTCCTCCGGGCTGCGGGCGCCGGCCCTGATCGCCTTCGTGAAGGACACCCTGGTCTACATCGTGATCATCGTCGCGGTGATCTACATCCCGATGCGGCTCGGCGGCTACGGGCAGATCTTCGACTCGGCCGCGCAGAAGTTCAGCGCGCCCAAGTCGCCCGGTTCGCTGGTCATCCCCGAGAACAAGCAGTGGACGTACGCCACGCTGGCACTCGGCTCGGCGATGGCGCTCTTCATGTACCCGCACTCGGTGACGGGTGTGCTGGCCTCCAAGTCGCGCAAGACGGTGCGGCGCAACATGGCGATCATGCCGGCCTACTCGCTGATGCTCGGCCTGCTGGCGCTGCTCGGCTTCATGGCCATCGCGGCCGGCGTCGGCAGCGGGGTGAAGGGGTTCAACGCACAGCTGTCGGTGCCGCAGCTGTTCGAGAACATGTTCCCGGACTGGTTCACCGGCGTCGCGTTCGCGGCGATCGGTATCGGGGCGCTGGTGCCGGCCGCGATCATGTCGATCGCCGCCGCCAACCTGTTCACCCGCAACGTCTACAAGGAGTTCATCAAGCCGGCCGCCACGCCGGCCGACGAGACCAAGGTCGCCAAGATCGCCTCCCTGCTGGTGAAGGTCGGCGCGCTGGCGTTCGTCCTCACCATGGACAAGCAGTCCGCGATCAACCTCCAGCTGCTCGGCGGCCTGTGGATCCTGCAGACCTTCGTCTCGATCGTCGGCGGGCTGTTCACCCGCTGGTTCCACCGCTGGGCGCTGTTCGCCGGCTGGGCGGTCGGCATGGTCTACGGCACCTGGAAGGCCTGGGGCATCGCCAGCCCCGCCACGAAGCACTTCGGCGGCAACGCGGCCGCGATCCCCGGGATCGGGGAGATCGGCTACATCGGCCTGACGGCCTTCGTGCTGAACCTCGTGGTGGCGGTGGTGCTGACGCTCGTCCTGCGGGCCGCCAAGGCCGCCGAGGGCGTCGACGAGACCAGCCCGTCCGACTACAGCGCCGAGGCCGGCGACGAGGCGACGGCGAGCGCGCCGGTACCGGTGGCGGCGCACTGATACACCCTGCGCGCGCCCTGTGATCGCGCCGTCACCTCCGTGAACACTGGAGGAGGCGGCGCGATCATATTTGTATGAGCGGGCCGTCCGAGGCACTCGACGACAACGGGGAGACGCGGCCATGGCAGAGACCGGCACCACCGTCAACGGACAGCACGCCGAGACGCAGCACCGGAGCACACCGGACGTCCGGCAGCCCTCCCTGCTGATCGCCACCCGGCACGGCGAGTCCACCGCCAACGTCGAGTTCCAGCTCGCCGAGGCCGCCGGTGCGCTCAGCGTCCCGATCAGCTGCCGGGACGCCGACATCCCGCTCTCCATGCACGGCCAGCAGCAGGCGCACGCCCTGGGCCGGTGGTGGGCCGCCCTGCCCACCGCCGACCGCCCGCGCAGCGTCTGGTGCTCCCCGTACGTGCGCACCGCCGAGACGGCCCGGATCGCGCTCGCCCAGGCCGCCGGGCTGGGCGCGGTGCCCATCTCGCTGGCCGTCCGCTACGACGAGCGGCTGCGGGACCGCGAACTCGGCGTCCTGGAGATGCTGACGAGAGCGGCGATCGAGGCGAAGCATCCGGAGGAGGCGGCCCGGCGGCGCAGGATGGGCGAGCTGTACTACCGGCCGCCGGGCGGGGAGTCCTGGTCGGACGTCGCGCTGCGGGTCCGCAGCTGCCTGCGCGACCTGGCCGAGCAGGAGGACGGCCGCCCGGTGCTCCTGGTGGCGCACGACTGCACGGTGCTGATGCTGCGCTACGCGCTGGAGCGGCTCACCGAGCAGCAGCTGCTGGAGCTGGAGCAGGTCCGCAACTGTTCGACCAGCATGTGGCGGGCGGCCGGCGGGCGGCTGCGCCGCGAGCAGTGGAACGGGACGGAGCACCTCGCCGCCGGCCGGTGAGCGGGCCGGGCGGTCAGACCCGCAGGCCCGGCTCCCCCGCCCAGGCGCCGCCCGCGAAGGTGCGCCGGTAGGCCAGTGGCGTGGTGCCCAGCCACCGGCCGAAGTGGTGGCGCAGCGCGGCGCCGTTGCCGAAGCCGCAGCGGGCGGCGATGGCGTCCACCGGCTCGGCCGTGCCCTCCAGCAGGCGCTGCGCGAGCAGCAGCCGCTGGCCGGTGAGCCAGCGGTGCGGGGTGGTGCCGGTCTCCTGCTGGAAGCGGCGGGCGAAGGTGCGCGGGGACATGTGGGCGCGGGCGGCGAGCTGGTCGACCGTCCACTCCTGGTCGAGGTGGTGGCGCATCCAGTCGAGCAGCCCGCCGAGTGAGGCGCCGTCGTCCTCGGGGAGCGGGCGGGCGACGAACTGGGCCTGGCCGCCCTCGCGGTGCGGGGCGACGACCATCCGGCGGGCGATCCCGCGGGCGGTCTCGGCGCCCTGCATGCGGCGGACGAGGTGCAGGCAGGCGTCGATGCCGGCGGCCGTGCCGGCCGAGGTGATCACCGGGTCGGCGTCCGTGTAGAGCACGTCGGGCTCGACGGTGGTGCGGGGAAAGCGCCGGGCGAGTTCGGTGGTGTACCGCCAGTGGGTGGTGGCGCGGCGGCCGTCGAGCAGCCCGGCCTGGCCGAGCAGGAAGGCGCCGCTGCAGATGGAGAGGACCTTGGCGCCGCGGTCGACGGCTGCCCGGAGCGCGTCGACCACGGGCAGCGGGTAGGAGTCGCGCAGGCCGGTCGCGGTGACGATCACCAGGTCGGCCGTGGCCAGCCGCTCGGGGCCGTGCGGTACGTCCACGGTGAAGCCCGCGTGGGTGCGGTGCGGGCCCGGGTGGGCGCCGGCGATCGCGAAGTCGTACACCGGCAGGCCCTCCTCGCTGCGGTCCAGGCCGAAGACCTCGCAGGCCACGCCGAGTTCGAAGGGGTGGACCTCTTCCAGGACGACGGCGACGACGTTCTTGAGCATGCCGTCCAGCATGCCGTGCGGGCCGGGCCGGGCGCCAGGGTCGGGGTGGCAGTATTTCGATGCAATCCTGCGTTCCTGCCACTCGTGGCGCCCCGGACGCGCCGTCAGAGTGGAGTCATGGACTCCTCGGCGCTCACAGGCGCGCTCTCCCTGCTCGGTGCCGTCGGCGGCTTCGGCCTGCTCGGCGTGCTGATCGGCCGCGACGTGGACCGCAACAGCCGGCACGGCCGCGACAACTGGCACCGGCCCACCGGCTACCCGGCCGACCCCGGCACCCCCGACCGGCTGCACGGCGCCCCCGGCCCGGCATCCGAGCCCCTCGCCGGCACCCTCCCGGCCGGCACCCTCCCCGCCGCCGGCGACCTGCCCTCCGGCACACTGGCGCCATGCACATCGTCATCCGCCACGCCCGCGAAGAGGACCTCCCGGGTGCGGGTGAGGTCTGCGTCGAGGCCTTCGTCGGGGGCGGCCACACCGCGCCCGACGGCCCCTACGTCGACCTCCTGCGCGACACCGCCCGCCGGGCCCGGGAGGCCGAACTCCTCGTCGCGGTCGACGGCGGGCCAGGAGGACAGGTCCTCGGCTGTGTGACCTTCGCCGCGGGCGGCACCGTCTGGGCCGACGTCGCCGAGCCGCACGAGGGCGAGATCCGGATGCTCGCCACGGGCGCCCCGGCGCGCGGCCGGGGCGTCGGCGAGGCGCTGGTGCGGGCCGCGCTGGCCCGCAGCGGCGCGCTGGGCCTGACCGCGATGGCGTTCTCCACCCGGCCGGACATGCACGCGGCACACCGCCTCTACGAGCGGATCGGCTTCCGCCGCGCGCCCGGGCGGGACTGGTCACCGGCCCCGGGAATTGACCTGCTGGTCTACAGCAAGGCCCTCTGAAGGCACCGGACGGACACCCGCAGCCACCGGCGCGCGGGGGGTGCCCGAACGGCCCGCACGGGCCCCGGAAAGCCACGTCAAGGGCCCCTCCGGGATGACTCCACACCACTCGCCCACTCGAACAAACGATCGGCGCGACACAACATGTGGTGGTAACAAGGATCAGCGGCACTAGATGTATGCTCACTCCTGCTGTCGAACGCAGGGGAACCCGGTGCGAATCCGGGACTGCCCCGCAGCGGTGAGCGGGCTGTTCCCAAGGCCCCGCGAGTCCGAATACCTGCCGACGGCGTGCCACACGGCCTCCCCGCAGAGGCCCTGCAGCACGGCAACACTTCCGGGCCTCGCGGGCGGGCCGGGGAGACACCGTCGCGCGACGCCACCCGGCACACGCGCCGTGCTCCCCTGCCCCCGTACGGCCCGGTGACCTTGAGTCGTCCGCCGATCGCCGCCAGGAGAGAGCGCCTTGACCACCGCTGCCTCAGCCACGCTGCCCGCCCAGGGTTCCAGCACCTCCGCACCGTCCGACCCGACGGTGTCCGACCCGGGCGGAGCGCTCCTGCGGCTGCTGACCGACCGCAGCGCAGACCTGCCCGAGGTCGACCCCGGCCACGTCGCCGCCGCCGCCCTGCGCGGCCGCCACGCCGGCTCCGACTTCGCGGAGCTGCGCGGGCTGGCCGTCGAGGCCGCCGCGTCGATGATCGCCGAGGACCCGCAGTACTCGAAGCTCGCCGCCCGCCTGCTCGCCCTGGAGATCGCCGACGAGGCCGTCGGCCAGGGCGCGGTGTCCTTCTCCGCCTCGATCACGGTCGGCCACGCCGAGGGCCTGATCGGCGACACCACGGCCGCGTTCGTGGCCAAGCACGCCGACACCCTGGACGCCCTGATCGACCAGAGGGGCGACGACCGCTTCGAGTACTTCGGCCTGCGCACCGTCCAGTCGCGCTACCTGCTGCGCCACCCCATCACCCGCAAGGTGATCGAGACCCCGCAGCACTTCCTGCTCCGCGTCGCGTCCGGCCTGGCGGTCGGCGACGACGAGCAGTCGGTGCGCGAGGTGTCCGAGCTGTACGCGCTGATGAGCGCGCTGTCCTACCTGCCGTCCTCGCCGACGCTGTTCAACTCGGGCACCAAGCACCCGCAGATGTCCAGCTGCTACCTGCTGGACTCGCCGCTGGACAACCTGGACTCGATCTACTCGCGCTACGCGCAGATCGCCCGGCTGTCCAAGCACGCCGGCGGCATCGGCCTGTCCTACAGCCGGATCCGCTCGCGCGGCTCGCTGATCCGCGGCACCAACGGCAAGTCGAACGGCATCGTGCCGTTCCTGCGCACGCTGGACTCCTCGGTCGCGGCGGTCAACCAGGGCGGCCGGCGCAAGGGCGCGGCCTGCGTCTACCTGGAGACCTGGCACGCGGACATCGAGGAGTTCCTGGAGCTGCGCGACAGCACCGGCGAGGAGGCGCGGCGCACCCACAACCTGAACCTCGCCCACTGGATCCCGGACGAGTTCATGCGCCGGGTGAACGCCGACGCCGACTGGTCGCTGTTCTCCCCCGCCGACACCCCCGAGCTGGTCGACCTGTGGGGCGCCGACTTCGACGCCGCCTACCTCGCCGCCGAGGCCGCGGGCAAGGCCGTGCGCACCATCCCCGCGCAGACCCTCTACTCGCGGATGATGCGCACCCTGGCGCAGACCGGCAACGGCTGGATGACCTTCAAGGACGCCTCCAACCGCGCCGCCAACCAGACCGCCGTCCCCGGCCGGACCGTCCACTCCTCCAACCTCTGCACCGAGATCATCGAGGTCACGGACGATTCCGAGACCGCCGTCTGCAACCTCGGCTCGGTCAACCTGGGCGCGCACGTCGCCCCCGGCGCCACCCCCGCCGACCTGCTGAACGCGATGGACTGGGACCGGCTGGACACCACCGTCCGCACCGCCGTCACCTTCCTCGACCGCGTGGTGGACATCAACTTCTACCCGACCCCCGAGGCCGGCGCCTCGAACTCCCGCTGGCGCCCGGTCGGCCTCGGCGTGATGGGCCTTCAGGACGTCTTCTTCCAGCTCCGCCTGGACTTCGACTCCGCCGAGGCCAAGCGGCTGTCCACGCTGATCGCCGAGCGCATCATGCTGGTCGCCTACGAGCGCTCCAACGAGCTGGCCGAGGAGCTGGGCCGGCACGAGGCGTACGCGGAGACCCGCGCCGCCCGCGGCCAGCTGCACATCGACCACTTCGAGACGGCCCCGCAGTGGGCGGAGCGCTGGGACGCGCTGCGCGCCAGGATCGCCGCCACCGGCCTGCGCAACTCGCTGCTGCTGGCGATCGCGCCGACCGCCACCATCGCGTCCATCGCGGGCGTGTACGAGTGCATCGAGCCGCAGGTGTCCAACCTGTTCAAGCGCGAGACCCTCTCCGGCGAGTTCCTCCAGGTCAACCCGTACCTGGTCCGCGAGCTCAAGGAGCTGGGCGTCTGGGACGCCCAGACCCGGGACGCGCTGCGCGAGGCCAACGGCTCCGTGCAGGAGCTGAACTGGCTGCCCGTCGAGGTCCGCTCGCTGTACCGCACCGCGTGGGAGCTGCCGCAGCGCGCGCTGATCGACCTGGCCGCCGCCCGGCAGCCGTACATCGACCAGAGCCAGTCGCTGAACCTCTTCATGGCGGCGCCGACCATCGGCAAGCTCAGCTCGATGTACGCGTACGCCTGGAAGGTCGGCCTGAAGACCACGTACTACCTGCGGTCGCGCCCGGCCACCCGGATCGCTCAGGCCGCCTCCGGCGCCGCCCGCGCGGCCGCCCCGGCCCCGGTGTCCGTGCCGACGCCCACCCTCACTCCGGAGGAGGAGGCAGCGCTCGCCTGCTCCCTGGAGAACCCCGAGTCCTGCGAGGCCTGCCAGTGAGTTCCCCCACCCCGGAGACCGACTTCGACGCGCCCGGCCGCGAGAAGATGCTGCTCGACCCCGGTTTCGAGCTGACGCTGCGTCCGATGCGCTACCCGTCGTTCTACGACCGCTACCGGGACGCGATCAAGAACACCTGGACCGTCGAGGAGGTGGACCTGCACTCCGACGTCGCCGACCTCGCCAAGCTCAGCGAGGGCGAGCGGCACATGATCGGCCGGCTGGTCGCCTTCTTCGCGACCGGTGACTCGATCGTGTCCAACAACGTGGTGCTGAGCCTCTACAAGCACATCAACTCCCCCGAGGCCCGGCTCTACCTGTCCCGGCAGCTGTTCGAGGAGGCCGTGCACGTCCAGTTCTACCTGACGCTGCTCGACACCTACCTGCCCGATCCGGACGACCGCGCGGCGGCCTTCGACGCGGTGGAGAGCATCCCCTCCATCCGCCAGAAGGCGCAGTTCTGCTTCAAGTACATGAACGCGGTCGACCACATCGACTCGCTGCAGACCAAGGACGACCGCCGCGCGTTCCTGCTGAACCTGATCTGCTTCGCGGCCTGCGTCGAGGGCCTGTTCTTCTACGGCGCCTTCGCGTACGTGTACTGGTTCCGCAGCCGCGGCCTGCTGCACGGCCTGGCCACCGGCACCAACTGGGTGTTCCGGGACGAGTCCATGCACATGGACTTCGCCTTCTCGGTGGTCGACACCGTCCGCTCCGAGGAGCCGGACCTCTTCGACGACGAGATGGCCAAGCAGGTCACCGAGATGCTGGAGGAGGCCGTCGAGGCCGAGCTCCAGTTCGCCCAGGACCTCTGCGGCGAGGGCCTGCCCGGCATGAACACCGCGTCGATGCGGGAGTACCTGCAGACCGTCGCCGACCAGCGGCTCGCCCGCCTCGGCATGCCGGTCCGCTACGGCTCCAGCAACCCGTTCGGGTTCATGGAGCTGCAGAACGTCCAGGAGCTGACCAACTTCTTCGAGCGCCGGGTGTCCGCCTACCAGGTGGCCGTCGAGGGCTCGGTCGCCTTCGACGACGACTTCTAGGCCCGCAGGCAGGAGGGCCCGGCACCGCGGATCCGCGGTACCGGGCCCTCCTGCCTGTCACGGCGTCAGTCGTTGGGAACCGTGGCGTACTTCGCGGTGCCCTCGGCCATCTGCTTGAGCGCGTCCTTGCGGTCGCGCTTGGAGAGCCGGTCGATGTACAGCTGGCCGTACAGGTGGTCGGTCTCGTGCTGGAGGCAGCGGGCGAAGAAGCCGGTGCCCTCCACCCGGATCGCGTTGCCGTCCTTGTCCTGGCCGGTCACCGCCGCGAAGTCGGGGCGGGCCAGCTCCGCGTAGGCGGTGGGGACGGACAGGCAGCCCTCGTTGCTGTCGTCCAGCACCCGGCGCGCGGCCGGGAGCTCCTCCAGCACCGGGTTGACGACGTGGCCGATGTAGCGCACGCCCTCGTCGTCCGGGCAGTCGTAGACGAAGACCTTGGCGTCCACGCCGATCTGGTTGGCCGCCAGGCCGACGCCCTCCGCCGCGTACATCGAGACGAACATGTCGTCGATCAGCGTCGAGAGGGCGGCGTCGAAGGAGACGACGTCCTTGCACTCGTGGTGCAGGACGGGATTGCCGACCACGGTGATCGGGCGGGCGGTGCCCTTGGAGAGGTCCGGCTCCTCACCGACCACCTTCAGCGGTGCGGCCTGACCGGCCTGCTCCCCGCCGTGCTCGTGGTCGTGCTCGTGGGTGTGGTCGTGCTGCTCCGCCATCGATTCTTCCGCTTCCCATGGGTCTGCCGAGGTGTCCGCTCAAGGGTACGGCCCCCGGCGGGCCCACGTCCCTTACCCGGGGAAGGAGCGGGCCCGCCTCAGCAGACCTCCTCCAGGTCGCGGTAGGCCCGGCTGCCCGGCGCCGCCGCCACCCAGCGGTCGAGCAGCACCCGGACCAGCCCGGCCGGCGCCGCGATGCCGCACTCCCGCTCGGCCAGCCAGGCCAGCCCGCCGGCCCCCTGGCTGAGGTGGCTCAGGTGCCCGGGGTGGGCGGCGTCGCCGTCGTCGTGCGGGTCGTGGTGGGCGGTGCGGCCGTCGTCGGTGGGCATCCGGCTCTCCGAACAGGCGCGGCAGAGCAGCCGGACGGAGGAGGTCCAGTCCTCGGCCGCGTACCCCGCCTCGGCGACCAGGCGCTCCAGGGCGTCCCGGTCGTCGGTGGTGGCGGCGTGCAGCAGCACCACGTACGTGGGCACCGGGGAGGGCGCCCAGAGCTCGATCTCGTCGAAGACGGGGTAGGCCGCGCCGTCGGCGACCCGCTCGCCGTGCGGGGCGCCGTCGTGCAGCACCACCTCGCCCCAGCGGCGGCCCGAGGACGGCAGCGGGATGGAGAGCACCTCGATCCGGGCCGGGTCGAGCCGGCGGCCCCAGACCACCTCGGACTCGCCCTCCGGGGAGAGCCGCACCGGGGTGGTGCCGAGGTCCAGGCTGACCGGGCTGTTCAGCGGCGCACCGGTGCGCCCGGGCAGCTTCAGCCCGTACGCCTGCCAGGCCCGGTGGGCCAGCGGCCAGTCCTGCAGCGCGGTGGCGGTGATGCCGAGGTTCCACCAGTCGGCGGCGCCGTGCTCGCGGTCCAGCAGGGCGACGGCGCGCAGGCCGGCGGCTCTGGCCTGCTCCCAGTCGCGGCGGAACTTGTGCAGCAGCGCCAGGTTGAACCAGGAGTCGGAGAGCCAGGGCTCCAGGTCCGCGGCCATCACGAGCAGTGCGCCGGCGTCCTCGTAGCGGCCGTCGCCGATCAGCGTGAAGGCCCGGTCGGTCGTCTGCCGCCAGGTGGCGGACGGCCGGTGCCGTGTCCGGTGGAAGATCCTCACGTTCGTCCCTGCCGTTGTCGTCCGCTTGGTCCCGCTCGTAGGTCCTGCTGGTCTGCCCTGCTGCTCTGCTGCCCTGCCTGCCTGCTCTGCCCACTGCCGATCGCCGGGCCACGGGCCGGCCTGCCCCGCACCGCCGGCCCCGCTACGCCAGTCCCGCACCGCGGGCCCCGGACCGCAAGCCCACGGCAGCGGACGACCGGGCCCGAAGTGCTGAACCCGCGCCCCGGATCGGGTGTTCCACGCTACGACCGCATCCAACCACGGTCACCGCCGGCGGCGCTCCCCGCGCCCGGAGGCCGGACGGGGGCCCGGGGCGGGCTCGCGCGCCCGGCTGCCCATCCTGGCCAGCGCCTCGACCACCCGGGGGTCGTACGACCGGCCGCGTTCCAGCCGGAGCGCCTCCAGCGCCTCCAGCCGCCCCGCCGGGCAGGGCACGCCCCGGCCGCGGGCGGCGGTGAGCAGGTCGTCGTGGGCGTTGGCGACCCGGATGATCCGGGCGGCCAGCGGCAGCGAGCGGTCGTAGCCGCCGTCCGGGCCGTGGCAGGGGTCGGCGAGCCGGGCGACCTGCTCGGCGACCTGGCGGGGCACTCCCGTCCGGCTGATCACCTCGCTGCCGAGCCGGGCGATCCGCTGCTGCTCCGCCGCGGGCAGCAGCGCGGTGGCGCCGTCCGGGACCGGCTCGACGAGCGAGAGCTGGCCGATGTCGTGCATCAGCGCGGCGTACTCCAGCAGAGCGAGTTCCCGGGTGCCCAGGCCCAGCTCACGGCCGAGCGCGCAGGCGGTGTCGGCGACCCGCCGCGCGTGGCCGGGCGGGGTGTAGCCGGCCACCTCGGTGGCGCGGGACAGCGTGGCGATGGTCTGGCCGGTGGTGGCCCGGATGGCCGCCGCCCGGCGGAAGGAGAGCTGGGCGAGCAGCAGCGGCGCGCAGAACAGCGGCAGCGCCCACAGGCCGACCTCGCCGGCGGCCAGGCTGACCAGCATCCCGGTGGCCACGATGGCCGAGCCGATGCCGGGCAGCGCGCGCAGCTCGTCCTCCAGCGCGGCGGGGAACCGCAGGCCCGTCCTGGCCCCGTGCAGGGCGGCGGCGAGGGTCGCGTCGCAGAGCGCGGCAAGGGCGGCCACCAGGGTCAGGAACACCCCGTAGGCGGGGCCGGCCAGGGGCAGCCGGTCGAGCAGCCCGCCGTTGTAGAGCGGCTGGAAGACGGCCGCGGCGAAGCCGACGGTGAGCAGCCGGCGGGCGGCGGTGTCCCGCCGGGCGGGATCGGCCCAGGGCCGCCTGCGGTGCCGGCGCAACGGCCCGGGGAGGAGCTGCGGGAGGGCCTGCGGGAGGGCGGCGAGCAGGCTGCCGGCCCCGGCGACGGCGACCACCTGCATCACGCCGTGCGTGGTCGGCAGCCCGCGCAGCGGGCCCAGCAGCGCGTACGCGAGGGCGGCGGCGGCGCCGATCGGGGCCTGCTCGCGGTCCCCGGGAAGGGTGATCCGGACGCATTCGCCGACCGCGATCAGCAGCGCGAAGGCGAGCGCCACCCCGGGCTGCGGGACACCGCGGGCCAGCACCGAGGCGAAGGCCGCGGCCAGCAGCGCCCCGGCGGCGGCGTGCACGACGGCGACCCGCTGCGGCCCGTGCGGCAGCCGGTGCGCGGCGCTCACGCCGGCCCGCCCAGCGGCACGGCGTCCCCCTGGGCGGGGATCCGCGGCGGTGCGCCGCGGGCGGGCTCGGGGACGCCGAGCGGGATGTCCGGCACCTCGCCCGCCCAGCCGCCGGGCGGGGGCAGTGCGGGCTGCCAGCCGTGCTCGCCGACGGCGGCGACCAGCGCCCGGACCATCACCGGGTCGAACTGGCTGCCCGCGCAGCGCTCCAGCTCGGCGACGGCCTCGGTGACCGGCCGGCCGCGCCGGTACGAGCGGGTGGAGGTCATCGAGTCGAAGGCGTCCGCGACCGAGATGATCCGGGCGAACTCCGGGATCCGCTCCCCCGCCAGCCCGCTCGGGTAGCCCCGGCCGTCCATCCGCTCGTGGTGGTGCAGGATGCCGGCGTGCGCCTCGCCGAGGAAGGCGATCCCGCACACGAGGTCGTGGCCGTACACCGGGTGGAACTCGACCGCCCGGCGCTCGTCCTCGGTCAGCGGGCCGTTGCGGCGCAGCAGCTCGGTGGCGACGCCGAGTTTGCCGACGTCGTGCAGGATGCCCGCGAAGCGCAGGGTCCGCAGCCGGCCCGCCTCCATCCCGAGCTGGCGGGCGATCAGCACCGAGGCCCGGCCGACGCGTTCGCTGTGCCCGCGGGTGTACGCGTCCTTGATCTCGACGGCCTGGACGAGGGCTCCGACGGTCGCCTGGTGGGCGTCCCGCTCGCGGTGGCCCTGGGCCAGCACCCAGGCCGAGATGGACAGCGGCAGCAGGGCGAGCAGCGCCGCGAAGGCGCCGTACGGGCCCTGCCAGAGGACGGCGACCATCAGCCCGCCGGCCGCGTGCACCAGGACGGGCAGGCCGAGCGGGGACACCGCGCCGCGGAGCACCGCGGCCGGCGGGCGGCGCTCGGCGAGCGCGAGCATGGCGCCCACCAGGAGGCCGTTGACGAGGCAGAACACCGCGACGGCCGCGAACGCGGGCAGCAGCGCCCCGGGGAAGCGCACGCCGAGCAGCAGTCGCGGGCCGCCCAGCAGGTGGAAGGCGCAGGCGGCGGTGAACGCGGCCAGCGCGAGCTGCGCGCCGTTCCACAGCCTGCGCGCGGTGCCCGGCGGTTCGGCGGGCACCGCGAGCGCGGCCGGGACGGCGACGAGCGCGGCGGCGGCGGGCGGGAGCATCAGCAGCCCGGCGAACAGCACCGGGAAGAAGGTGCCGCCGCACGGCCGGGCGGCGGACTGGAGCGGGGCGGGCGGGCGGCCGTGCAGCCGTTCCCGCAGCCGGCGCAGCAGTCGCAGGCAGGGCGTGGGAAGCCCCCGGGCGAGGGACTCCCAGCAGGCGTGCATCACGGCGAGCAGGGCGGCCCTGGGCCAGTCGGCGGGTGCGCCGAGCCAGCCGGGCAGGCCGGCCCGGGCGGCGGCGGGCAGCAGCGGCAGCGCGCAGCAGTACGCGAGGAGCGCCAGGGTGAGGACGGGCAGCAGGACGAGGTAGCGCACGGCTGCGGCCGGCAGCTCCGGGTCCTCGTTGTCGGTTGCGATCTCGACCTCCCCCGCCGTCCTGGTCCACGCCGCCCTCGACGCGTCGGATGGCGCGGCGGCGGGTGTCCGTCAGGAGGATAGGCCTCCGCCCCGGCGTGGCGGCGCATGATCGCGCAACGGGCCTGCTGGCGCACCATCAACTCACCCGAACGAGTGAAACGCGTGCCAGGGGCGGGCGTTCGCGGGCCTGGCCGCGGACGGACGCGCGGGAACGGCGGAGGGCCCCGGGACGTCGTCCCGGGGCCCTCGTGTGCCCTGTGGTCGTGCGGATGGCACGCCCGGTGTCACTCCACCGAGGTGCGGGCCTCGGCGGCCGCGTACGGGGCGGAGCCGCCGGGCTCCTCGGCCGGGGGGCCGACGGCCTGCGCGGCCGTGACGGTCGTCGTGGTCTCGACGGTCACCACGATCGCCTCGCCGATCCGCTGCCCGGCCCGGATCGAGTCGATCCGGGCGAGCACCTTGCCGCGGAGGTCGGCCGGGGTGTCGTCGCAGCCGCAGGAGCGCTTGATCAGCGCCTTTATGGCCTGCTCCAGCCCGTACTTCTCCAGGCAGGGCGAGCACTCGTCGAAGTGCACGCGCAGCTTGGCGCAGTCGCCCTCGGCCATCTCGTTGTCGAGGAATTCGTAGAGGTGGTCGAGGACCTCGCCACACTCCGTGTCGTGCGGATCGCCGCAGCTCATGAGCCCGAGCCCTTCGCTTCCTGCCCTGCCCCGGTGCCGGCCGGGACGAGCCCGCGGTCACGGGCGTAGTCCTCCAGCATGCCGCGCAGCTGGCGGCGGCCGCGGTGCAGACGGGACATCACCGTACCGATGGGTGTACCCATGATGTCCGCGATCTCCTTGTACGCAAACCCCTCGACGTCCGCGAGATAGACGGCGATCCGGAACTCCTCGGGGATGGCCTGGAGGGCGTCCTTCACGTCGCTGTCGGGCAGGTGGTCGAGCGCCTGGGTCTCGGCGGAGCGCAGGCCGGTCGACATGTGCGACTCGGCGCGCGCCAGCTGCCAGTCCTCGATCTCCTCGGCGGCCGTCCGCTGGGGTTCGCGCTGCTTCTTGCGGTACGAGTTGATGAACGTGTTGGTGAGGATGCGGTACAGCCAGGCCTTGAGGTTGGTGCCCTCACGGAACTGGTGGAACGACGCGTACGCCTTCGCGAACGCCTCCTGGAGCAGGTCCTCGGCGTCGGCCGGGTTGCGGGTCATCCGCAGGGCCGCCGAGTACATCGGGTCCAGGAAGCCCAGGGCGTCACGCTCGAAGCGGTCCCGCCGGGCTTCTTCGCTCTCCTCCGCGGACACCCTGAAGGTGTCCTCGCCGATCGCCTCGGCCAGCTCCTCGCCGGTGAGCGCCTCGCCCGCGGGCAGGCCGCTCTCACCCGGGTCCCTGCCCGGGTCGGCCTCGTGCTCGGTCCCGACGACCGGACCCACCTCCTCGGCGTTACGGGCCCGGCCCACGGCGGGCCGTCCCGAAATGGAGGATATCGGGCTGACGGGCTTCTCGCCCGCGACAAGCCATTCCGACCAGGACGGCACCAGGCCGTTTCCGGCCGCGCGCTCGTCAGGCCGCTCGGGGCACGCGATCGAACCCATCTGCACTGCCTTTCCACCGGGTCTGAAGCTGACGACCTTGTCAACCACGACGCCCCCGCAGGCATTCCCCGGCGGGTGCCGCTACCGGGCGGCGGCGGGCCCGACCAGCGCGAGGACCCAGGCGCCCACCGCGTCCGTGATCATCTCCAGCACCTCGGCCTGCCCCACCGGCGCCCGCTTCGGCACCTCGAAACCGTGGCTTCCGTACGGGATCGCCGCCAGCGTCTGCCCCTCCGGCAGTGCCGGGAACTCGTCGGGGCCGCCGAAGGGGTCGGCCGCGCTCTGCACGACCAGGGCCGGCAGGCCGCAGCCGAGCAGTTCCTCCGCCCGGCTCCTCTCGGGCCGGCCCGGCGGGTGCAGCGGGAAGGCCAGCGCGACGACGCCGACGGCGCCGCTCGCGGCTCCGGTGCGGCAGGCGACCCGGGCGCCGGCGCTGCGGCCGCCGACCACCAGCGGCGGGCCCTGCTCCGCGAGGTGCGCGGCGACCGGCAGCCAGCCCGCGTCCAGGGTCTTCGGCGCCGGGGCCAGCCGCCGGCCGGCCACCCGCCAGGGCTGCTCGACCAGGGCGACGGTGATCCCGAGCGGCGGCAGTGCGGCGGCCAGCGCCCGCAGGTCCCGGGCCTCGATGCCGCCCCCGGCGCCGTGCCCGAGTGCGAGCAGGGCCCTGGCGGTGCCGACGGCCGGGGCGTAGGTGATCCGGGCGTCGCCGGCGGGGGTGGGAACGACAACGGGCTCGGACATGGGGCTGGCTCCGTACCGGAGAAGGTGGTCAGAAGGACGGGACGGCCGGAGGATCCGGGATCAGAAGAGCGTCGTCACGAGTTCGTCGGCGCTCAGCGGGCGGGTCAGTTCCGGTCCGTTGTTGCGGATGCTGCCGACGGCGGCCGCCACCGGTACGGCCTGGAGCGCGCCGGGCCCGGGCGGTACGAGCAGCGGGCGCAGCGCGTCCGGGTCGTCCAGTGCGGGGTCGAGCCAGTCGTCCCAGGCGGCCGGGTCGAGGAAGAGCGGCATCCGCTCGTGGATCGGGGCGAGCAGTTCCTCGGCGGCGGTGGTGACGATGCTGCACGTCACCAGCCAGGCGTCGGGGTGGTCGGCGGGGTGGCGGCGGTCGCGCCAGAACTCGTAGAGGCCGGCCAGGGCGAGCACGCCGCCGTCGGTGCGGCTGACGAAGAACGGCTGCTTCTGCGGCCTGCTGCCACCGCCCGGCCGGGTCTGCCACTCGTAGTAGCCGTCGACCGGGAGGATGCAGCGCCGGGACGCGAAGGCCTGCCGGTAGGACGGCTTCTCGTGGACGGTCTCGGCCCGGGCGTTGATCATCTTGACCGCCGACTCCGGGGACTTCGACCAGGCGGGCACCAGGCCCCAGCGCAGCACCCGCAGCTGCCGCAGCGGCTGCGGCGGGCCGCCCCGGGGAAGCCGCTCCAGCACCGCGAACGCCGAACCGGTCGGCGCGACGTTCCAGCTGGGTGCCAGGGTCTCGGCAGGGTCCCAGTGCTCGACACCGAAGATCTCGACCAGGTCCTCGGGACTGTTGGTGGAGGCGAATCGACCGCACATGCCGTCAGCTTGCCACGACCGGCCCGCTCAGCACTTCTTCATCCCGTCATGAGAACCGACCGCTACCCGGGAGCCGTCCTGCCGTGGGAGGCTGCCACCCCCGCCACCGCGGGGCCAGCGACGAGCACGACCGGAGGCGGGACCCGCAGGTATGGACGGACACAGCATCGCCGACGTGTGGGACCGCGTCCTCGGCACCCAGCCCGCCCCGCCGACCTGGATCGCCCTGGGCAGCGCGGTCGCCGCCCTGCTCGCGGTGCTCCCGCACCCGGTGTGGCGGCTCACCCGCAACGTGGTGACCATCGCCCACGAGGGCGGCCACGGCCTGGTCGCCCTGCTGACCGGCCGGCGGCTCTCCGGCATCCGGCTGCACTCGGACACCTCGGGCCTGACCGTCTCCTCCGGCCGGCCCACCGGCCCCGGCATGATCCTCACCGCAGCGGCCGGGTACACCGCGCCGTCGCTGCTGGGCCTGGGCGGCGCCGCCCTGCTGGCGGCGGGCCACATCACCGCGCTGCTGTGGATCTCGATCCTCCTGCTGGCCTGCCTGCTGATCATGACCCGGAACGCCTTCGGACTGCTCTCGGTGGTCGTCACCGGCGCCGCGTTCTTCGTGGTGTCCTGGTACGGCAGCAGCCAGCTGCAGGCGGCCTTCGCCTACCTGGGCGTCTGGTTCCTGCTGCTCGGCGGGGTCCGCCCGGTGGCCGAGCTCCAGCGCAAGCGCCGGCACGGCGGTGCCCGCGACTCGGACGCCGACCAGCTCGGCAGGTTGACCGGCGTCACCGCGATCATCTGGGTGACCCTCTTCCTGGTGGTGGCACTGGCCTCCCTGGCGCTGGGCGGCAGCTGGCTGGCCGGAGACGCGCTGGCGGGCGGCGTCCCGCCATTCGGGTAGGCGCGAGGGCCGTCCGCGTGCGGCCCCTAAACTGAGCCCCATGACCGACATCCTGTGGCCCGCCCCCGTCGCGACCGCCGCCGTTGACGCGACCGTCACCATCCCCGGCTCCAAGTCGGTCACCAACCGAGCGCTGCTGCTGGCCGCGCTGGCCGGCGAGCCCGGCTGGGTGCGCCGCCCGCTGCGCAGCCGGGACTCCCAGCTGATGGCCGACGGCCTGCGGGCACTCGGCGTCGGCATCGAGGAGACGGTCAACAACGCCACCGGCGGCAGCGGCGGCGGCGAGGCCTGGCGGGTCATCCCGGCGCCGGTGCTGCGCGGCCCGGCCCGGGTGGACGTCGGCAACGCCGGTACGGTGATGCGCTTCCTGCCGCCGCTGGCCGTGCTGGCCGACGGCCCGGTGCACTTCGACGGCGACCCCCGCTCGTACGAGCGCCCCCAGCACGGCGTGATCAACGCCCTGCGCGCGCTGGGCGCCCGGATCGACGACGGCGGCCGCGGCTCCTTCCCGCTCACCGTGCACGGCTCGGGCGCGCTGGACGGCGGGCCGGTCGAGCTGGACGCCTCGTCCTCCTCGCAGTTCGTCTCCGCGCTGCTGCTCTCCGGCGCGCGGTACAACCAGGGGGTGGAGGTGCGGCACGTCGGCGGCCCGGTGCCCTCGCTCCCGCACATCCGGATGACGGTCGAGATGCTGCGCCTCGCGGGCGTCCAGGTCGACGCGCCGGAGGACGGCGGCGAGAAGGACGTCTGGCGGGTCACCCCCGGCGCGCTGCTCGGCCGCGACATGGTGGTCGAGCCGGACCTCTCCAACGCCGCGCCGTTCTTCGCCGCCGCGCTGGTCACCGGCGGCCGGGTGACCGTCCGCGACTGGCCCAGGCACACCAGCCAGCCCGGCGACCAGCTGCGCGAGATCTACACGCAGATGGGCGGCAGCTGCCGGTTCGTGCAGGAGGGCCTGGAGTTCACCGGCACCGGCCGGATCCGCGGCATCGAGGCCGACCTGCACGACGTCGGCGAGCTCACCCCGGTGATCGCCGCGGTCGCCGCGCTGGCCGACTCCGAGTCCCACCTGTACGGCATCGCCCACCTGCGCCTGCACGAGACCGACCGCCTCGCGGCGCTCGCCAAGGAGATCAACGACCTCGGCGGCGACGTCACCGAGACCGAGGACGGCCTGCGGATCCGGCCGCGCCCGCTGCACGGCGGCGTCTTCCACACCTACGAGGACCACCGGCTGGCCACCGCCGCCGCGGTGCTCGGCCTGGCCGTCGCGGGCGTGGAGGTGGAGAACGTCGCCACCACCGCGAAGACCCTCCCGGACTTCCCGCAGATGTGGCACGACCTGCTGGCGGGAGCGCCGGCCGACGCCGGCGCGGGAGCGGCGGCGGGGGCCTGAGCGGAGACTGGGCACATGCGCCGTTACGGCAAGGACGCCGACGAGGACGACATCCGCAACCGGCCGGGCCGCAAGGGCTCCCGGCCCCGGACGCGGATCCGGCCCACCCACGATGACGCCGCCGAGGCGATGATCCTCACCGTCGACCGGGGCAGGCTCACCTGCCTGGTCGACGCGGGCACGAAGAACGAGCGCGAGGTCATCGCCATGAAGGCCCGCGAGCTGGGCCGCAAGGGGGTGGTGGTCGGCGACGTCGTGAACGTCGTCGGCGACCTCTCGGGCGAGCCCGACACGCTGGCCCGGATCGTCCGGGTGGAGGAGCGCACGTCCGTCCTGCGGCGCACCGCGGACGACGACGACCCGTACGAGCGGATCGTGGTCGCCAACGCGCAGCAGCTGGCCATCGTCACGGCGCTGGCCGACCCGGAGCCCCGGCCCCGGCTGATCGACCGCTGCCTGGTCGCGGCGTACGACGCCGGCATGGAGCCGATCCTGGTGCTCACCAAGGCCGACCTGGCGTCGGCGACGCCGCTGCTGGAGGCGTACGCGCCGCTCGGCATCTCCTACGTGGTGACCCGCCGGGACGAGCTGGCCACCGAGGGCGCGGAGGCCGTCCGGGCGCATCTGCGCGGGCGTTCGACCGTGTTCATCGGGCACTCGGGGGTGGGCAAGACCACGCTGGTCAACGCCCTGGTGCCGCTGCACCAGCGGTCCACCGGCGTGGTCAACGCGGTGACCGGCCGCGGCCGGCACACCACCGTCTCGGCGCTGGCCCTGCGGCTGCCGCCGCCGCCGGGGGCGAAGCCCGGCTCGAAGAAGGCGCTCGATCCGGGCTGGGTGATCGACACCCCGGGCTTCCGCTCCTTCGGGCTGTCGCACATCGACCCGTCCCGGGTGATCCTGGCGTTCCCCGACCTGGAGCCGGGGACGGCGGACTGCCCGCGGGCGTGCAGCCACGACGAGAAGGACTGCGCCCTGGACGCCTGGGTCGCGGACGGCCACGCCGAGCAGGCCCGGCTGTACTCGCTGCGGCGGCTGCTCTCCTCCAAGGACCTGCGCGAGGGCGACTGACCGGCGGCGCGCGCGGCGGGCGGACCGGATCGCGGTGCCTCCCGAGGTGTCGGACCGCCCGACTCTGGTGATCATAGGAAAGTCGGCCGGCATCGGCCCGACACGTCGACCGACAGGGAGTCAGCGCGATGGCATGGGCCATGGTGATCCTCGCCGGCCTGCTGGAGACAGGTTTCGCGATCAACCTGAAACTCAGCGAGGGCTTCACCAAACTCTGGCCCACCATCGGCTTCTGCGCGTTCGCGCTCGGCAGCTTCGGCCTGCTCACCCTCTCCCTCAAGACCCTGCCGGTGGGCAGCGCCTACGCGGTCTGGACCGGCATCGGCGCGGCCGGCACCGCGATCTACGGGATGCTCTTCCTGGAGGAGTCCTCCTCCGTGCTGAAGCTGGTCTCGATCAGCCTGGTGATCGCCGGCGTGGTCGGCCTCCAGCTCAGCGGCAGCGGGCACTGACCCGGGGCCGGGAAAAACAGCTCCCGTCCGGCGGGCGGGCCCGGCTGTCGATCCGGCGGGGGCCTCGCTACTGTTTCGACCATGGCCGACTACCACGACGATCTCCGCCTCGCCCACGTCCTCGCCGACTCGGCCGACTCGATCACCCTGGAGCGCTTCCGGGCGCTGGACCTCAAGGTCGAGACCAAGCCCGACCTGACGCCCGTCAGCGACGCCGACAAGGCCACCGAGGAGCACCTTCGCGGTGTGCTCCAGCGGGCCCGCCCGCGTGACGCCGTGTACGGCGAGGAGTTCGGCATGCAGGGCTCCGGCCCGCGCCGCTGGGTGATCGACCCGATCGACGGCACCAAGAACTACATCCGCGGCGTGCCCGTCTGGGCCACCCTGATCGCCCTGCTGGAGACCGGCGCGGACGGCGAGGAGCGGCCGGTCGTCGGCATGGTGTCGGCCCCCGCCCTGAACCGCCGCTGGTGGGCCGCCGAGGGCCTCGGCGCCTACGCGGGGCGCAGCCTGGCCAAGGCCTCCCGGATCCACGTCTCCGGGGTCTCCGGCCTGGCGGACGCCTCGCTGTCCTTCTCCTCGCTCAGCGGCTGGGAGGAGCGCGGACGCCTCGACCCGTTCCTGGACCTCACCCGGGCCTGCTGGCGCACCCGCGCGTACGGGGACTTCTGGTCGTACATGATGCTGGCCGAGGGCGCCGTGGACATCGCCGCCGAGCCCGAGCTGAGCCTGTGGGACATGGCCGCGCCGTGCATCGTCGTCCAGGAGGCCGGCGGCCGCTTCACCGGCCTGGACGGCGTCGCAGGCCCCGGCGGCGCGGACGCGGTGGCCACCAACGGCATCCTGCACGACGAGGTGCTGCGCCGGCTGAGCGTCTGACCCCGCTGGGGCGGGGCGTCTGACGGACGTGTTTCGGCGGCTGGTCCGCCGGGTTGCCGACTGCTCATCAACTGCCGCTGGGCAGTACTGGGTTCACGGCAACCCGGCGGCAATCACCGCGTCCTACGCTCGTCGGGCCAAGGCCGGTTCCGCAGCCGCGCCCCACTCCCCCGTGCGCCCACCACGCCGGGCCGCCCGCCTAGGGGATCCCCGACGTGCGTACCTTCCGCATCCGCACCATCCGCCACCGGCTCGCCCTGCTGCTGGCGCTGCCCACCGGGGCCCTGGTGGTGCTGGCCTCGCTCGGCACCGCCGGGCAGGCCGCCCGGTACTCCGAGGCCGGCCGGAGCAGTGACCGGGTGGCGCTGGCCGTCACCACCGAGAGCCTGGTCCACCAGCTCCAGCTGGAACGCGGCCTGACCGCCGGTCTGCTCGGCGGCGACGAGGGCTTCCGGGCCCAGCTCGGCAGCCGGCGGGCCGGGGCCGACCGGGCCCGCCTGGCGCTGGACCAGCGCCTCGCGGCCGGCCCGCCCGGTGCCGGCGGCGTCCGGTCCGCGCTGTCCGGCCTCGCCCGGCTCGCCGAGCTGCGCGGGCGGGCCGACACCGGCACCGCGAGCCGGGCCGACGCCCTCGCCTTCTTCACCGACGCGATCACCGGCCTCACCTCGGCCGCCTTCGCCGGGCTCGGCGCCTCGGGCGACGACCGCCTGCAGGCCTCGCTGTCCACCCTGCGGGCGCTGACCGACGCCACCGAAGCGGCCGCGCTGGAGCGGGGCACGCTCAACGGGGTGCTGGCCGCCGGCGCGTTCAAGGGCGCCGACTACCCGTCATTCGTCCGGATCACGGCGGTCAGGAACGCCGCACTGGCTCAGGTCCCGCGCACCGCCACGGCCGCCCGGACGAGCGCGCTGGACGCCGCGCTGCGGACGCCGGCCGCGGTCACCGTCGCCGGGATGGAGCAGCAGGCCCTGGCCGGCTACGCCGCCGACCGCCTGCCGGTGGCCCCGGCCGACTGGTGGCGGGCGGCGAGCACCCTCGTCGACGACCTGCAGCAGGTCGGGGCACAGGCCGCGCAGGAGAGCCTGGCCCGGGCGGACGAACTGCGCTCGGCGGCCCTGCGCTCCCTGGCCCTGGACGTCGCGCTCGCCCTGGCCGCGGCCCTCGGCGCGGGGGCCCTCGGCCTGGCCGCCACCCGCTCGGTCACCCGCCCGCTGGCCGCGCTGGCCGCCGAGGCCGGCGGCCTCGCCGACCGGGTGCTGCCGGACGCGGTCGCGCGGATCCAGGGGGCCGGGCCCGACCAGGACCTCGCCGAGGTCGCCGTCCTGCCCGTCCCGGAGCGCCCCGGCCGGGCGGAGGAGCTGGCCGAGGTCGGCACCGCGCTGGACCGGCTCGCGCAGACGGCCGTGCGGCTCGCCGTGGAGCAGTCCGTCCTGCAGCGCAACAGCACTCGCTCGCTGGCCGGCCTGGGCCGTCGCAACCAGACCCTGGTGACCCGTCAGCTCGGTTTCCTCTCCGGCCTGGAGCGCACCGAGCACGACCCGGGCGTGCTGGCCAACCTGTTCGAGCTGGACCACCTGGCGACCCGGATGCGGCGCAACGCCGAGAGCGTCCTCGTCCTGGTCGGCGAGCCCAGCCCGCGCCGCTGGGCCCGGCCGGTCGGCATGGGGGACGTCGTCCGGGCGGCGCTGGGCGAGGTGGAGGACTACCGGCGGGTGGTGCTCCGCCAGGTGGACGAGGCGCTGCTGGACGGCGGGGCGGTCGCCGAGGTGGCGCACCTGCTGGCCGAGCTGATCGAGAACGCGCTCGCCGCCTCCGCGCCGGACACCGACGTCGAGGTCTTCGCGCGGCTCGGCGGCGCCGGGTACCTGGTCGCCGTCGTCGACCACGGAACCGGCCTGTCCGAGGCCGGTCTGGAGCGGGCCAACGCCCGCCTCGCCGGGCAGGAGAGCTTCCTGGTCGGCAGTTCGGGGCTGCTCGGGCACTACGTGGTCGGCCGGCTCGCCGTCCGGCTCGGCGCGCAGGTCCGGCTGACGCCCTCGCCGGTGCGCGGCGTGACGGCGACGGTGCTGCTGCCGGGCGCGCTGCTGGCCTCGCCGGCCCGGCCCGTCCTGGTGGGTGAGGCGCAGTGATGGACGCCGGCGAGTACGAGACCGGCGAGGTGGTCCGTCCGTTCATCGTCACCGCCGGCCGGACCAGCCCGGTCACCGGGGAGCTGCGGCTGGAGACGCTGGTGTCGGCCCCGCCGTCGGCGCTGAGCGCACCGCTCGGCTTCGAACGGCACCGGATCGTCGAGCTCTGCCAGTACCCGCGCTCGGTGGCCGAGTTGGCGGCGCTGCTGCCGACCCCGCTCGGGGTGGCCCGGGTGCTGGTGGCGGACCTGGCGGCGGAGCGCTACGTCCGGATCCACCGGTCCGGGAATCCGGACGAGAACCCGTCGGTGGCCCTGCTGGAGCGGATCCGGGACGGGCTGCTGCGGCTGTGAGGGCCTGCGGCCGGCCGGCCGCGGGCATGGGTGCGGGCCCCGGGCAGTGGGGTGGCAACTGTCCCGGGGCCCGCTGTTCGTGGGGCGGCTGCTACTGCTTGCGCAGCTCGCGGACGGCCGCCTCCAGGCGCTGGCCGTAGTCGGCGTCGGCCTGGCGGAAGTTCTCGATCGCCCGCTCGACGATGTCGTCGCGGTCGGCCGAGACCTTGGCGATGAAGCCGGCCAGGTTGGCGATCAGGCGGGCCTTCTCGTCCTCGCTGATGAGGCGGTAGAGGTTGCCGGCCTGGACGAAGTCGTTGTCCTCGCTGTGCGAGGGCGCCTCGTGGTTGCCGGTGGCGCCGGTGACGGGGGTCGCGGCCCAGAGCGGCCGGCCGGTCTCGACGGGGCCGCCGAAGCTGTTCGGCTCGTAGTTCTTCTGACGGCCGTGGCGGCCGTCGTACAGGTAGCCGTCGCGGCTGTTGGTGCGCGCCTCGGTGGCGTGCGGGCGGTTCACCGGCAGGTGGTCGGCGTTGACGCCGACGCGGTAGCGGTGGGCGTCCGCGTAAGCGAACAGGCGGCCCTGGAGCATCTTGTCCGGGGACGGGCCGATGCCGGGCACGAAGTGCGACGGCGAGAAGATCGACTGCTCGACCTCGGCGAAGACGTTGTCGGGGTTGCGGTTGAGCTCCAGCTTGCCGAACTCGACCAGCGGGTAGTCGGCGTGCGGCCAGACCTTGGTCAGGTCGAACGGGTTGAAGCGGTACGTCGCCGCGTCGGCCGCCGGCATGATCTGGACGCTGACCGTCCAGCTCGGGAAGTCTCCGCGCTCGATCGCCTCGCGCAGGTCGCGCTGGTGCGAGTCGGGGTCGGTGCCCGCGAGGACGGCCGCCTCCTCGCTGGTGAGGTTCTTGATGCCCTGGTCGGTCTTGAAGTGGTACTTCACCCAGAAGTACTCGCCGGCCTCGTTCTGCCACTGGAAGGTGTGCGAGCCGAAGCCGTCGGTGTGGCGCAGCGTCGCGGGGATGCCGCGGTCACCGAAGAGCCAGGTCACCTGGTGGGTCGCCTCGGGCGACAGGCCCCAGAAGTCCCAGACGTTGTCGGCCTCCTGCGAGCCGGTGTACGGGTCGCGCTTCTGGGTGTGGATGAAGTCCGGGAACTTGATGGCGTCCTTGATGAAGAACACCGGGGTGTTGTTCCCGACGAGGTCGTAGTTGCCGTCCTCGGTGTAGAACTTCAGCGCGAAGCCGCGCGGGTCGCGGACGGCGTCGGCCGAGCCGAGGTTGCCGGCCACGGTGGAGAAGCGCAGGAAGGTCTCGGTCTCCTTGCCGACCTCGGCCAGGAACTTCGCCCGGGTGTACGCCGTCACGTCGGCGGTCACCGTGAACGTGCCGTAGGCGCCGGCGCCGCGGGCGTGCACCACGCGCTCCGGGATGCGCTCGCGGTTGAAGTGGGCGAGCTTCTCGAAGAGCTGCTGGTCCTGGATCAGAGCCGGGCCGCCTATGCCGGCGGTCTCCGAGTTCTGGTTGTCGGCCACGGGCGCGCCCGCCTCCGTGGTCAGGGTGGGTCGCAGCTCGTCCTGGGCAGTCATCGGGAAGCCTCCGCGCGTTATCCGGTCGTGACGGGGATCAGCCTAGCTTGGACTTTGTCTAAGTCAACACTGATACGAAGTTCGGACATGTTCCGAAGGATGGAGCCCCTTGCTACCCTTGCCCTCATGAGTGACCTGCTGGAACGACTTCGCGAGCGCGGATGGCGACTGACCGCGCAGCGGCGTGTCGTGGCCGAGGTGCTCGACGGCGACCACGTCCACCTGACGGCCGACGAGGTGCACGCGCGCGCCGTCTCCCGGCTCCCCGAGATCAGCCGGGCGACGGTCTACAACACCCTCGGCGAGATGGTGACCCTCGGCGAGGTGATGGAGGTCGCCACCGACGGGCGGGCCAAGCGGTACGACCCGAACGCCCACCACGCCCACCAGCACCTGATCTGCTCGGGCTGCGGCGCGATCCGCGACGTCCACCCGCTCGGCGACCCGGTCGCCGAACTCCCCGCCGACCAGCGGTTCGGCTTCACCGTGTGGGGCGCCGAGGTCACCTACCGAGGGCTCTGTCCGAACTGCCAGTAGTCCCTCGGCAGTCCTTCAGCACCCCTTCACCCCCGGGGCGGCCGGGCGCTCAGGCGCTCAGCTCGGCGTGCAGCGCACCCAGCAGCCGCCCGGCCCGCTCGGCCACCTCGGCCGGGCCGTAGTCGGCCGCCCGCCGGCACCAGTTCTCCGCCTGCACGGGCTCCCCGCGCCGCAGCGCCAGCAGGGCGAGCCGGAGCGCCGCCCGCCCGTGGCCGGCGTCGGCCGCCCGGGTGTACCAGAGCATCGCCTCGGCCTCGCTGTCCTGCCGGGCCAGCAGCAGGCCGAGGTTGAACGCCGCACTGCGGCTGCCGGCCTCCGCCGCCCGGCGGTACCAGCTCTCCGCGATCTCCAGCGCGCCGCGCTCGGCCGCCCGCACACCCATCCGCACCTGCGCCCGGCGGTGGCCCGCGTCGGCCGCGACGGCGTACCAGTGCTCGGCCTCGGCGTCCGCGTCCCCGCGCCGGTCCAGCAGTGAGGCCAGCCGGAAGGTTCCCTCGGCGCTGCCGCCGCCCGCCGCCTGCCGGTAGCGCTCCAGCGCGCCGGGGAGGTTGCCGCGCTGCTCCTGGGCGACCGCGAGTTGCAGCGCCGCCTCGCCGTGCCCCTCGGCGGCAGCGCGCGCGTACCACTCGTGCGCCTGCTGCTGCTCCCCGCGCCCGGCGTGCAGGACGCCCAGGTTGAAGGCACCGTCCACGCTGCCGGCCTCGGCGGCCTTGGAGAACCACGGCTCGGCGCCCGACTCGTCACCGCGCTGGAGCAGCACGACGGCCAGCGCGTTGCAGGCCTCCCGGTGCCCGGCGTACGCGGCGCGCCGGTACCACTGCTCGGCCTGCTGGTCGCGGCCCACGCCGGCGCAGAGCAGCCCGAGGTTGAACGCGCCGTTCTGGTCGCCGGCGTCCAGCGCCGTGCGGTACCAGTGCTCGGCGGTGGCGGCCTCGCCGCGGCCCGCGTGCAGGGCGCCGAGCGCGTTCGCCGCGTTGCCGTCGCCCGCCTCGGCGGCCTCCTGCCACCATTCGGCGGCCGCCGCGAGGTCGCCGGAGTCGCGCAGCAGGAAGCCGAGGGCGCAGGCCGCCCGCGGCTCGCCGTTCTGCGCGGACTGCCGGTACCAGCGGGCCGCCTCGTCCAGCAGCGCCGGATCGCCCTGGCCGCGGTCCTCCAGCAGCACGCCGAGGCGCAGCGCGGCGCGGGCGTGGCTGCGGGCGGCGGCGGTGCGGTACCAGGTCTCGGCGGTGTCCTTGTCGCCGGCCGCCTCGCGCATCCGGGCGAGGCGGTACGCGGCCTCGCGGTGGCCGGCGTCGGCGGACACCTTGAACCAGCGCTCGGCGCGCACGTCACGCCGGTGCTCCATCAGGTCGCCCAGCGCGTACGCCCCGAGCGGGTGGCCGTGGTCGGCGGCGAAGTGCAGCCAGTACTCGGCGGCCTCCTCCTCGCCCTGGTCGCGCAGTTGCAGGCCGAGCGCGTGCGCGGCGGGCGCGCTGCCGGCCACGGCGGCCTGCCGCCACCACTGGGCGGCCTCGGCCCGGTGGCCCTGCTGGTGCAGCAGTACGCCGAGGTTGTTGGCGGCGGCGCGCAGCCCAGCGGCGGCGGCGCTGCGCAGGTACTGCTCGGCGTCCTCCAGGTCGCCGCGGCGCAGCAGCAGCGCGCCGAGCCGGCTGGCGGCCTCCGGGTCGCCGTCCTCGGCGGCCTGCCGGTGCCGGCCCTCCAGGGCGGCCTGTTCGCGGGCGGCGAGGGCGGTCTCGAAGGTGTCGCCGTCGAAGGAGGGGCCGTCGGAGCCCTCGCGGTCGGGCCCGGCGCCGCCGTCCGGCGTGCCCTGCCGGTCGGCGTAGGGGCCGATACCGGCGGCGAACTGCTGGGCGGAGACGTGGACGAGGCTGTCCGGGCCGTAGCCGGCCGGCTGCCTACGGTCCGTCAGGCCGCTGGTGCGCTGGGCGGGCAGCGCGCCGGGCCGGTCCTCCGCGCTCTCGGCGCTCTCCGCCCAGGCCTCGGTGTCCGGTTCGCTCGTGACGGGTTTGGTCCCTGATCCGTTCTTTCCGATCAGCTTCATGCCGACTCCCGCTCCCCCAGAGTGTCGCGGCATCTGCCGGGGGTGCGCCGGAGCCGACGACCGGTCAACAGTCGCGCTCCGTCCCCCACATGTCCCATCGTCGCATCACCCGCAACCCGCGTACACCTGCCCCGGCCAATTTTGGTTGAGTGGGCCGAAGCCGGCGGGATTGCTTCAGTGCTTTGTCGATTTCCCGACATTCGACCTCGCAAACCCTACCCGGGCCCCGATGACGGGACTTTCCCCCCGCCGGGCGTACGGCCGCCCTCGGCGCCACCGTGGTCGACGTCCTCGGCGACACCCGGTCAGATCTCCCGCCCGACCGATCGGTACGGATCGGCGGGCAACGCTCGATAGTACCGAAGGCGGCGGACAGCGGGGCGGTGGACGGCGGGTGACACGTGCGGGCCCGCCCGGACGGCGGCAGCCGGCCACGGCCGGGAAAAGCAGCAGGCCCGGAGGACGGATCCTCCGGGCCTGCTGTGCTACTGAGTAGCGGGGACAGGATTTGAACCTGCGACCTCTGGGTTATGAGCCCAGCGAGCTACCGAGCTGCTCCACCCCGCGTCGGTAGTTGAACTCTAGCACGATCACGGGGCGGGCCGTGCACCGTGCCGGGCGGGCGGCCCGGCACGGTGCACGTCGTGCTGCTGGTCAGCGCCCTACGGGGTCGCGGAGGGCGAGACCGGGGCGGTCGCGGAAGGCGTGGCCGTGGGCGCGGGCGCCGGGCTCGCACCCGCCTTCTGCTCAGCCGTGACGGCCGCGGTCACCGCGTCCTGCAGCGCCTTCTGGGCCTGGCCGTACTTGACCCAGTCGCCCTCCTTCAGCGCCTGGGCGCTGTCGTTGATGGCCTTCTGCGCGTCCTGCAGCGCCTTCTGCACCACCGGGTCGCTGCTGCCGCCGGACGGCGCGGTCGGGGTGGTGGTGGGCGTGTTCGGATCGGTGGGCGCCGTCGGCGTCGTCCCGGTGGCGACCCCGGCGAAGACCTTCTTCAGGGCCTCCTCCAGGGTGTTCTCGAACGCGACGTTGTCGTTCCCGTACACCGCGAGCACCTTCTGCAGCACCGGGTACTTGGCGCCGCGGCCCTTCACGTACACCGGCTCGACGTTGAGCAGGCCGCCGCCGACCGGGAGGGTCAGCAGGTTGCCGTACTCCAGTTGGGAGTCGCCGCCGCTCTTCAGCAGGGTGAGCTGGTTGGCGACCTCGGGGCGGGAGTTGAACTGGGACTGCACCAGGTTCGGCCCGAGGGTCTTGCTGTCGCCCGGCACCTTGAGGATGCGGATCTTCCCGTACTCGGGCCCCGGGTCGGCGCTGACGGCCATGAAGGCCGCCAGGTTCTCCCGGCCGCTGGGCACGAAGGTGGTGGTCAGCGAGAAGCTCGCCGAGGTCACCGCGGGGTCGGGCATCCGGACGGTCAGGTAGTACGGCGGCTGGACCTGCTTGGTGTCGCTGGTCGGGTCGACCGGGATCTGCCAGATGTCGGTGCCGTTGAAGAACGAGCCGGCGTCCGTCACGTGGTACTGGCCGAGCAGTTCGCGCTGCACCTTGAACATGTCCTGCGGGTAGCGCAGGTGCGGCATCAGGGTGGCCGGGATGTCGGCCCGGGGCTTGACGGTGTCCGGGAAGGCCTTCATCCAGGTCTTCAGCACCGGGTCGGCGTCGTCCCACTGGTAGAGGGTGACCTCGCCGGTGTAGGCGTCGACGGTGGCCTTGACCGAGTTGCGGATGTAGTTGACCTTGTTGGCCGCGGTGAGCAGCTCACCGCGCTGGTTGGTGAGCGAGTCCTTGGTGACGGCGCCCAGCGTGGTCTTCGAGGAGAACGGGTAGCCGTCCGAGGTGGTGTAGCCGTCCAGCACCCAGATCAGCTTGCCGTCCTGCACCACGGGGTACGGGTCGGCGTCGATGGAGAGCCAGGGTGCGACCTTCTCGACCCGCTCCTTGGGGGTGCGGTCGTAGATCACCTTGGCGCCGTCGGTGATGGCGCCCGCGTAGAGGATCTGCGGCTCGGCGAACTTCACGGCGTACGCGGCCCGGGTGAACGGGTTGTTCAGCGAGACGCCGCTGCCGCCGGTGTACTGGTAGAGCTTGTCCCCGGTGTCGGTGGTGTAGTCGATCTCCTGGTTGGAGCCGCCGACGATCGAGTAGGTGCCGGTCTTCTCGCCGTAGTAGATCCGCTGCTGGTAGTCCCCGAGGGACCCGGTGGCCGGCAGGCTGGACTCGGTGAAGACCGGCTGCCCCTTGTCGTTGACCTGGTTTCCCTTGGCCGCGACGGCGCCGTAGCCGTGGGTGAACTTGAAGTGGTCGTTGATCCAGTTCCGCTTGTCGCCCTGGACGCCGCTCAGGTCGAGCTCACGCAGGCCGATCACGGTGTCCTGGGCGGTGGAGCCGCTGCCGTAGCGGTCGACGTCCAGGGTGTTCGGGAAGGCGTAGTACGAGCGCTGCTGCTCGATCGACTGGAAGGTCGGCGAGACCACGTTCGGGTCCAGCAGCCGGATGTCCGCGATGGTCTGCGCGTCCGGCTTGAGGGCGTCGGCGTTGGTGGTGGCCTTCGGCGAGTACTGCTGGGTCTGGCTGTCCGCGATGCCGTACGCCTGCCTGGTGGCGTCGATGTTCTTCTGGATGTACGGCGTCTCCTTGGCCTGCTCGTTCGGCTTGACCTGGAACTGCTGGACGATCGCCGGGTAGACCCCGCCGATCAGCACCGCCGAGAGCGCCATCAGCCCGAAGCCGATCAGCGCCGGCGCCCAGGTGCGGCGCACCGGCGTCAGGAAGAACAGCACCGCGCAGATGATCGCGACGAAGAACAGGATGGTCTTGGCCGGCAGGAACGCGTTGGCGTCCACGTAGCGCAGGCCCGTCCAGCCGTCCACGCCCTTGAAGGTGCCGGTCTTGACCGCCAGCGCGTACCGGTCCAGCCAGTACGCCACGGCCTTCAGCAGGACGAACAGGCCGAGCAGCACGGCCAGGTGCCCCTGCGCGCCGACACTCGCCCGGCGCCCGGGGCCCTGCAGCCGCAGGCCCCCGTACAGGTAGTGCACCAGCACGGAGGCCAGCAGGGCGACGATCACCGCGCTGAAGGCGAAGCCGAGCAGGAACTCGTAGAACGGCAGATCGAAGGCGTAGAAGGAGACGTCCAGATTGAACTGACTGTCCTTCACGCCGAACGAGGTCGCGTTCGTCCACAGCAGCCAGGTCCGCCACTGGCCGGACGCGGCGGCGCCGGCCACCAGGCCGATCAGCAGCGAGACGCCGATCAGCACCCAGCGCTTGAACGGGGCGATGCCCGCCCGGTAGCGGTCCAGGCTCTGCTGCTCCACCGACATCGCCGACAGCGGCGGGCGCAGCCGGTGGGCCAGCCAGATGTTGGTGCCGACGAACGCCGCCATCAGCAGGCCGACGACGGCGAACAGGCCGACCTTCGTCCACAGCTGGGTGGTGAAGACCGAGGAGTAGCTGACGGACTTGAACCAGAGCCAGTCCGTCCAGAAGCCGGCGAACATGACGAACAGCAGGAACAGCACCGCGAGCACGCCCACGGTCAGCAGCAGTACCCGCGTGCGCCGCGAGGGTGGGCCCACTCTGGGCCGGAAGCCCGGTCCTGATCGGTCGGGCATCTGGAACACCACGGTGGCACCTCGGCTGTGTCGTCTCGAATCGTTCGGTCCTCCATGCAACTTAATCAGTCTTTACCTGAGTTCCCAGGCTTTGCAGACGGTTCGGTACCGGTTCCCCCCGGGGACATCCGCGGGCGGCCGCCGCCGGGCGCCCGGCGGCCCCGCGACCCGTGTGAGGATTGGGGTATGTCCGATGCTTCCAACACCCCGTCCGACGTCTCCAGCCTCCCCGCCGCGACCCCGCTGACCCGGGCCGCGCTGGAGATCGACGAGTACGCCTCCACCCTCGGCTGGGACCTCCCGGCCCGGCTGTTCGCCCTGGTGGACAGCGCCCAGCTGCGCCGGTCCGACCCCAAGCTCGCCAAGCAGCTCGGGCTGACCGGCTCCGACGAGCCCGGCCTCACCCCGATCGAGCAGGACGAGCTGCCGTCCGGCATGGAGCTGGACAAGTTCCTCGGCACGATCGCCTGGCCCGACATGATCGCCGGCTGCGCGCTGGTGGTCGAGCGCCTGATGCTGCCGCCGGACGCCGAGCGCAGCCGCCCGAAGAACGCCACCGAGGCGCAGCTCGCCGACTGGGTGGCGAACCACCCGAAGCGCGAGGAGATCCGGATCACCGCCGCCGTGCTGCGCGACGGCAAGCGCGAGACCGCTCTGCGGCTGCGCTCCAAGGACGTCGCGCGCGAGGTGCTGACCGGCCCCGACCTGGTGCCCGGCCTCACCGACGCACTGCTGGCGACCTTCGCCTGAGAACCCGGACGGAGCCCGGCGCCGGGCCGCCGGCCCCGCGCTCCGTCAGCGGGCGCAGGACGGCAGCGCCGAGATCTGCCCGGAGCGGACCTGCTCCAGCGACTTCAGCGCGCCGTCCAGCGTCTCCGCCTTGATCAGGGTCAGCCCGCCCGGGGTCGCCCCGGCGGCCTCGGCGCAGTTGTCGGCGGGCGTGAAGAAGTACTCGGCGCCGGCGTTGCGGGCGGCGATCAGCTTCATCGCGATGCCGCCGATCGGGCCGACCTTCCCGTCGTCGGTGATCGTCCCGGTGCCGGCCACGAACTTGCCGGCGGTGAGGTCCTCGGGCGTCAGCTTGTCGACGATGCCGAGCGAGAACATCAGCCCCGCGCTCGGCCCGCCGACGTCCTGCAGGCCGATGTCGATCTTGAACGGGTAGGTGTGGTCGGTGCCCGGGCGGATCCCGACGACCGCGCGGTCCGAGTCGGCCGCCTTGGCGGTGGTGATCGTCACCTGGACCTCGTCCGCCGGGTCGGGCGTCGTGCTCGCCTTCCCGTGCGGGAGCACGGTGAAGACCACATCCTCACCGGGCTTGTGCTGGGTGACCAGCTTGGCCACCTGGTCCTCCGAGGTGATCGCGGTGCCGTCCACCGCGACGATCTGGTCGCCCGCGTGCAGCTTGCCCTCCGACGGGCTACCCGCCACCACGGAGACCACGATCACCTCGGTGCCGACCGGGAAGCCCAGCTCGTTCAGCGCCGCCGTCTTGGCGCTGTCCTCGGAGGAGGCGAACTCCTCGGCGTTCTGCTGCTGCGCCTCCTGGTCGGTCTGCCCGGGCGGGTACACGTTCTCGTGCGGCACCACCAGGACGTCGTTGCGCAGCCAGCCGACCACGGCGGAGACCAGGCTCGGCTCGTACTTCGCGCCGGTGACCTGGACGGTGGTCATGTTGAGGTGCCCGGTGGTCGGGAACGTCTCGTGCCCGGTGATGGTGATGACCGGCTTGCCCGTCTTGTCCTGCACGCCGAGCGTGTTGTACGTCGGCCCGGGGCTCATCTCCGTGTACGGCACCTTCATCAGCACGGAGGCGCAGAGCAGTGCTATCAGCAGCAGGGTGGCGGCGAGCATCGTCGCAGAGCGGCGTGGCATGGCACGACAGTACGGGACGAAGCTGAGCGGGCGCCCCCCGGGCTACCGGCCCGGACGGTCCGTCGGGGCCCGGCCGGAGCCCGAGGTGGTGCGTTCCATCGCGGCCAGAAAGCGCCGGTGCTCCGCCAGTGAGGCCGGGTCTCCGGCGTCCCTGGGGGTACGGCCGGCCCACAGGGCCCAGATACCGGCCAGCAGCGCGGCAACAGCGGGGATGATCAACCAGGCGAGCGCACCCATATCCGTACTCCCAGCTCGTCGTGTCTATGAGCAGATTAACCACCCGCAGAGACAACGGACGCGGCGCCATCCGGGTTACGGCGGGCCGGGCGGCCCGCACTCACCCGCCCGCGGGGCACGGCCCCGTGCGCGGCCCGGCGCCGGGCGCGCGGCAGCCCCGGCCGGGGCGGTACGTACACAGCGGCCGCCTTCGCCCGAACGGGTGAGAGGGGGCCGCCGCGGGTGACGCTCAGCAGGAGCCGGCGCCGACCCACTCCTCCTCGCCGTCGGAGAACACCTGGTGCTTCCAGATCGGCACCTCGTGCTTGAGGTCGTCGATCAGCCGGCGGGCGGCCGCGAAGGCCTCGCCCCGGTGGGCGCAGGAGACCGCGACGATCACGGCCTTGTCGGTGATCTCCAGCCGGCCGATCCGGTGCACCGCGGCGAGCGCCCGAACGGGGAAGTCCGCGACGATCTTCTCGGCGATCCGCCGCATCTCCTGCTCGGCCGTCGGGTGGCAGCTGTACTCCAGCGCGCTGACGGACTTGCCGCCGTCGTGGTCGCGGACCGTGCCGACGAAGACGGTCGTCCCGCCGGCCGCGTCGTCCCCGACCGCCTCGTAGACCTCGTCGAGGGAGAGCGGGGTCTCACGGATCGCGAGCAGGCGGATGGGGTCGTGGTTCTCGGACATGCCCCCATGATTCCTCATCGTAGGCGGGCTTGGGCAAGAGCCTTCCGCATCACGATTGCGAAATTTCGCATCGTGAGAACCGATGGCTGATCGTGAGAACCGATGACTGCCGGACGCCGTCAGAAACGGCGCCGCTTGCGGGCCCGGCGGACCAGCGCCGCCGTACCGACCAGGGCCACCGTCGCACCGGCCGCGCCCAGACTGGTCGCCGCCTCCTTGCCGCCGAGCCGCCGGCCGGCCACCGCGTGCTTGCCGGCCACCTGCGCCAGCAGCTCGGCCAGCACCTGCTCGTTCGAGTGCACCGGCCGCCAGCCCGCCTCGTGCAGCCGGCTGCCGGAGACCACCCACGGGTACATCGTGTAGGCCAGGTCCCCCGCCGGGGCCGGGGTCAGGCCGAGCCGGTGCAGCCGGGCGGCGGTGCCGAGCGCCAGCGCGGCCGGCAGCTCCATCCGGCGGATGCCCGACAGCTTCTCGACGTCCTCCTGCTCCAGCCAGCCGTCGCAGCCGACCGTCACCTCGCCCTCGACCAGGCCGAGCGCCGCGTACTCCAGCGCTGCCGCCAGGTCGTCCACGTGACAGAACTGCCAGCACGGCCGGGAGCCCGCCACCACCAGCAGCCGCGGCGCCTCGAAGTGCCTGGTCAGCACGGTGTCGATGCCCGGCCCGACCACCACGGCCGGACGCAGCACCGTCACCTGCAGGCCGGGGTGGGCGCGGGGGGCGCGCCGGGCGAGCCGCTCGATCTCCAGCAGGTCGCCGACCAGCGACGCCTCCTCGGTGGCCCGCAGCTCCGAGTCCTCCGCGAGCGGCACCTCGTTGTCGGCCAGGGCCCCGTAGACCATCGCGGAGGTGCAGAGCACCACCCGGCTCACCCCGGCGGCCGCGGAGGCGGTCAGCACCGTCTGCGCGCCCCGCACGTTGTACGCGCTCCGGGCGCGCGGGTCGGTCTCCATGCCCAGGTCCATCGCCAGGTGGACGACCACGTCGACCCCGGCCAGCCGCTCGGCCACCGCCGGGTCCCGGACGTCCAGGACCCGCCACTGCACACCGGGCACCTCGCCGCGGCGGTCGTCGATCGCCAGCACCTTGCGCACCCCCGGGGAGGCGACCAGGCGGGCTGCGACCCGCTCACCGAGCACACCGGCGGCGCCGGTGACGGCCACGATCAGCGGCTTGCCGCCGTAGGCTGGAGGCGGCGACACCGTGGTACGTGGGTCGTCCTCACCTCCGGTCAGCCCAGAGCGAACGTCCGAAGGCGGGGAACTCACCGGCCATCCTCCACGGTTAGCTTATGTGCGTACGTACGAGTGTTACGTACCGACCATCCTGCCCGAGGCGAAGGCCCGGCGGTGCACCCGGCGCGGGCCAGACCGCGCGGGAGCCGCTCACCGGCTGTGAGTTTCGACTCCGCCCACCACCCCGGGCCTGCAGACTTCCCCCGCCACACCACCCGCGTGACGGCCGACCAGATCGAGGAACCCGTGAGCGATCTCCCCTTCGGATTCGGTGTTCCGCCCGAGGAGCCCGAGGACGGCAAGGACGGGCGCGACAAGGACGGCAAGGCCGACAAGAACGCCGGAGGTGCGGGCGGCCCGGCCGACCCCACTCCCCCGCAGCCCTTCGGCTTCGGTGCGGGCAACCCGCTCGGGGCGCTCTTCGGCATGGGCGCGCCGGGCGGCACGCCCAGCGCGGACAACCCCTTCGGCGCGATGCTCGGCGGCCTCAACCCGGCCGACCTCGGCGCGGCGTTCCAGCAGCTCGGGCAGATGCTGTCCTTCGACGGCGGCCCGGTGAACTGGGAGCTGGCCAAGGACATCGCCCGGCAGACCGTGGTCGCCGAGCCGGCCGAGGGCAAGAGCAAGGACCGCTCGGTGAGCGCCGCCGAACGCTCGGCGGTGGCCGAGGCCGTCCGGCTCGCCGACCTCTGGCTGGACACCTCCACCGAGTTCCCCTCCGGCGCCGGCACCGCCGTGGCCTGGAGCCGCGCGGAGTGGATCGAAGCCACCCTGCCGGTCTGGAAGGACCTGGTCGACCCGGTCGCCGAGCGGGTCGGCAACGCGATGGGCGGCGTGCTCCCCGAGGAGATGCAGGCCATGGCCGGCCCGCTGATGGGCGTCATGCGCTCCATGGGCGGCGCCATGTTCGGCACCCAGATCGGCCAGGCGCTCGGCGCGCTGGCCGCCGAGGTGGTCGGCTCCACCGACGTCGGCCTGCCGCTCGCCCCGGCCGGCAAGGCCGCGCTGCTCCCGCAGAACGTCGCCGAGTTCGGCGAGGGCCTGGCCGTGCCCGCCGACGAGGTGCGCCTCTACCTGGCCCTGCGCGAGGCCGCCCACCAGCGGCTGTTCGCCCACGTGCCGTGGCTGCGGGCCCACCTGTTCGGCGCCGTCGAGGCGTACGCGCGCGGCATCAAGGTCGACACCGGCCGGATGGAGGAGCTGGCCGGCCAGCTCGACCCCAGCAACCCCGAGGCGCTCCAGGAAGCCCTGGCGAACGGCCTGCTCCAGCCCGAGGACACACCCGAGCAGAAGGCCGCGCTGGCCCGGCTGGAGACGGCGCTCGCCCTCGTCGAGGGCTGGGTCGACGCGGTGGTGCACAGCGCCGCCGAGCCGCACCTGCCGCAGGCCGGCGCGCTGCGCGAGACCGTCCGCCGCCGCCGGGCCGCCGGCGGCCCCGCCGAGCAGACCTTCGCCACCCTGGTCGGGCTGGAGCTCCGCCCGCGCCGGCTGCGCGACGCCTCCCGCCTGTGGGCGTCGCTGGCCGACGCGCGCGGCGTCGAGGGCCGCGACGCCCTCTGGCAGCACCCGGACATGCTGCCGACCGCCGCCGACCTCGACGACCCGGACGGCTTCGTGCACCGCGACACCGCCGGCGGCGACGAGGGCGGCTTCGACTTCGACGCCCTCGACAAGCTGCTCGGCGAGGCGGCCGCCGACCAGGTACCGGGCACCGGCCCCGCCGAGGCGGCCGACCCGCAGGCGGACGCCACCGAGCGGGACGGCAAGCAGGACGGGAAGCAGGACGGGAAGGACGAGCCCACCGCATGACGGTCACCGAGACGAGCGCGACGGCCCTGCACACCGACGCCGTCCGCGCCCTGGAGGGCTGGCGGCCGGCCGATCCGGACCAGGAGCAGCTGCGGCGCGACTACCTGTCCCACCTGGCCGGCCACGAGGACGGGCTGTTCCGCTCCTGCCTGCCCGCGCACGTCACCGCCAGCGCACTGGTCGTCGACCCCGCCGCCGGGCGGGTGCTGCTGACCCTGCACCCCAAGGTCGGCATCTGGCTCCAGATGGGCGGCCACTGCGAGCCGGGCGACCCGGCGCTCGCGGCGGCCGCGCTGCGGGAGGCGACCGAGGAGTCCGGCATCCCGGACCTCGCCCTGTTCGCCCCCGGCGGCGGCGGGCCCGCTCCGGTGATGCTCGACCGGCACCTCGTGCGCTGCACCGGCAAGGACCGCCCGGAGAACACCCACCTGGACGTCCAGTACGTCGCGGTGGCGCCGCCCGGCGCCGAGGCGCTGATCAGCGAGGAGTCGCTGGACCTGCGCTGGTTCGACTACGACCGGCTGCCCGAGCTGACCGACCACTCCGTCCGCGCGCTGGTCGCCCGGGCCCGGGAGCTGACGGCCTGAGCCCGCGTCGCGTGGAGGACGCCCTCCACGCGACGCGCGCCGCTACAGCAGCCCGGCCACCGGCACCCGCTGCGGAGCGAGCAGCTCGCTCGGCTGCACCAGGACGATGCCGCTGCCGGTGAAGGCCATCTCCCAGCCCTCGGTGGCCGTACCGCGCCGGCGCCAGGCCTCGGTGTTGCTGCTCTGCGCCTGCAGCTGCACCTCCAGCCCCGAGGACCAGCCCACCACCGCGTCGGCGTCCGCGTACACGTAGCGCTCCGGCTCCACCCGCATCACCAGCGGCTGGCCGGAGGTCATCAGGACCAGCCGGCCGGTGCCGGTGAGCTCCAGGCTGTGCCTGCCGACCCCGGCGATCCGCTCGCCGCCCTCGATGCCGACGACCTGCCAGCTGATGGTGGAGTCCAGCGCCAGTACGTACGTACTGGTCACCGTGAGCTTCTCCCGCTGCAGGTCCAGGATGTGCAGGTGCTGGGCGAGGTTGGCGAGGTAGACCGTGCCGGTGCCGGTGCACTTCATCAGGTCGAGCGCGGTGGGCTGCTGCTGGCGTGCGCCGCGGCCGCGGCCGCCCGCGGGCGGCTCCCAGCCGGTGAACTGCACCTTGCCGGTGTGCGCGACCATCGCGCCGCTGCGGGCCAGCACGGCGGCCCGGCCGTCCAGGGCGACCCGCAGCATCTGCGGGTTCTGCAGGGCGAAGCGCTCGTCGCCGGTCAGGACGGTGTGATCGAGAAGGGGGCTCTGCACGGTACTCGCTCCTCAGCCGCGGATCTTGAGTCGGTCGGAGGTGTCCTCGCTGGGCTGGACGACGACGAAGCCCGCGCCCCTGAAACCCAGCTGGAGGGCCTCGCCACTGCCCCGGCCGATCAGCGCGCCGACCTTCACGGACCGCTTGGCCCTGACCTCCAGCCCGGTGGTCCAGGCGACCAGCGCGTCCGGGTCGACGTAGGTCTCCGCCTCCGCGCAGTCCAGCACCACCGGCACGCCCCGGGAGGTGACCGAAACCCAGCCGCTGCCCGCGACGGTGACGTTGAACAGCCCCGTGCCGGCCAGCATCGCCGGGCCCTTCACCTTCTCGACCTTGCAGGTCAGCGCCGCGTCCATGGCCAGCAGGTGCGAGCCGTTGACGGACAGCGACTCGTTGTCGAGCTGGAGGTTCAGCACGTCGGCGCCGAAGTCGGCCAGGTAGAGGGTGCCGTCACCGCTCCACCGCAGCAGCGGGCTGCGCTCGCCCGACGCCCACTCGCCGAGGGCCCGGCGGAAGGTCTGCGACACCGCCTCGTACTGCAGGAAGCCGTCGTACGCGATCATCGCGCCCGGCTTCGCCAGCACGTCCTGGCCCGTCGTCACCGCGACCCGGCACATCGCCGCCCCGTGATTGCTCATCCGGGCCGCCGCCGGGGCCTCCAGGTACCCCTCCAGGTACGTGCCCGAGAGCGTCTGCCTCTGCATGGAACTCGCCTGCCTCTCCCCGACTCCTACGGACACTCAGACCTCGAACGGCTGGACCACGACGAAGTTGCCCGGCCCGCCCCTGAACTGCAGGCTGTACGACTCCGCCGTGTGCCCGGCGTACGCCGAGCGCCTGATCCGCACCGGTGCGGTGGTGATCACCTGGGCGCCCTTGGACCAGGCCACCAGGGCGTTGATGTCGGCGTACGTCTCCGGCGCCGGGGTGACCGGCAGGACGACCGGAACGCCGTTGGTCTTCACCACCACCGTGCCGTGCCCGGTGAACTGGAGGGTGAAGAAGCCGCCGCGCGGCAGGCCCTCGCCCTCGATCCGGCGCACCTCATGCTCCAGGCCGGCGTCGAACGCCAGCACCCGGTCGGCGCTCACACAGATCGAGTCGCCCTCCAGCCGGACGACGTGCAGGTGGCTCGCCTCGTCCGCGAGGAACACCTGCCCCTCGCCGGAGACCCGCATCAGCTTCAGCTGCTGGCCGGTCAGGTTGCCGGTCAGCTTGCGCAGCATGCCGGAGCCCTCGTGCGCGAAGTCCGCCCTGCCCTGGTAGGCGACCATGCTGCCCTGCAGGGCCAGGACGTCCTGGCCCTTCGTCAGGGTGTAGCGCACCAGGTGGTCGTTCTGCTGCACCCAGCCGGTCTGCTCGGGAAGCTCGGCGTACTTGGTGAGCGAGATCTTCACCCCGGGAGCCTGGACCGGAGCCTGGACCGGAACCGGAACCGGGGCCGGCGGCTGGACGGGGATCTGCAGGGTCGGCTCGTGGGCCGCGACGGCGGGCGGGGCAGGAGACCGGGCCGGGGGCCGGGCGGCGGGCTCGTCCTCTTCGAGGACCTCGCCGCCGAAGTTCTCCAGCAGCGCCTGCAGACCGCCGTCGAAACCCTGGCCGACCGCCGCGAACCGCCACTCGCCGCCCCGCCGGTAGACGTCCGCCAGCATCACCGCGCGCTCGGTGCTGAACTCCGCACCGGTGAAGCTGTAGCGGCCGACCTCGGCACCGTCCGCGACGATCCGCACGTACCCCGAGGCCACCTGGGACATCTGGCCGCCGCCGTCGATGGTCGCGGTCAGGCTGAGCTTGTGGATGGCCTCCGGAACCCGCGGCAGCATGATCCGGAAGGACTCCGTGTCGTCCTGCTGGGGCCCCAGCAGCCGCACCGCCTCCTCCGGGCTGGCGGGCTGGTTGAAGAAGACGAAGTACCGGTCGTCACTGAGCCGCTCGTCGGCGTCCAGCCCGAAGCAGCTGATGTCGAAGGTGAGCCCGGGAGCCGTCAGACCGATGCCCAGGTACAGATCGGTGGACGGCGTGAGGTCGCCGATGCGGATGCGCGACGCCTTGGCGAGTTCCCTGGTCATGGCGGTGAGATCGCCCTCCCCTGTGTACCGACCTGCTCTGAGCCGACCTGATTGCGCGACCCTATCCCAGGGGCCCGGGCCGCCAGCAGGCTCCGCCCCCGCAGACCGCCCGCCGCAGGGGTGGCACTACCCGCAGGCGCCGCCCGACGGGGCGCCCTGCTCCGGGCCGGCCCCGGCCGGGCTCTCGCCCCTCGCCCCGGGGATGTGCGGCAGCCGGGCCGCCGACACCACGCCCTCCAGGTAGCCGCGCGCCCGCTCGGTGCGCGGGTAGGCCTCCAGCAGCGCCCAGAACCCCGCGCCGTGGTCGGGCACCAGAAGATGGGCCAGCTCGTGCAGCAGCACGTAGTCGACCACGTACTCGGGCATCCCCTGCAGGCGGTGGGAGAGCCGGATCGTCCCCTCGCTCGGGGTGCAGGAACCCCAGCGGGAGTTCTGGTTCGTCACCCAGCGGACCTGCCCGGGCCTGGCCCGCCCGCCCAGGTACGCGGCGGACAGCTCCCGCGCGCGCACCGCGAGCGCGTCGTCGCCGAGCACCCGGCGGCTCTCCTGCGCGGCCAGCTTCTCCAGCATCTGGGTGACCCAGCGCTGTTCCTCGGCCGGCGACATCCGGGCCGGGATCAGGACGACGGTGCGGTCGCCCTCGCGGTAGGCGGAGACCGTCCGGCTGCGGCGGGCACTGCGGCGGACCTCGACCCGCGAACGGTCGAAGGCCTGCTCCTGGCCGCGCGGGCCCGGATCGGCGGGAAGCGCCTGCGCGGGGGGCGCCTGCGCTGCCGGAGCCGGCCGCCCACGCGTGCTCGGCGTCGCGACTCCCGGCCCGGACGCTGCACGGGCACGCCGACGCGACGCCGGGGGATGGGGTTCCCGTTCGGCCGCCATGCCACCCGACGTTACCTGTTACCCCTGACAGAAGTCCGCAGCCGTGGCCGAAATCTTTCGTGGAGTGATCGCGAACGAAAGGCCTACGGCGGATGACGCCTTCGTGAGGCCGGGTCGGACGGAAAGTTATCCACAGGGTGTGCGAAGAGATCGTCCGATCATGACCCCGGGGCTGTGGACAGCGCGGTACCCGGCCCACGCCCGATCGGGCATCCTGCCGTCAACGCCCCCGCCGGGGCGCCGCCGCGACCGGGCCCTGTCCGCCCGCCGTCCGGCCCGCTGTCCGGATCCGACCTGGAGGGACACCACATGCGCCCGGTGCTCAAGCCCGCCCTCTCCCGCGCCTGGCGGGACTCCGAGACCCTGCAGTTCGGCACCGTCCACCGCGACGCCCGGGTCGTCGAACAGGCCGGCCCGGCCTTCTGCTCCTTCCTCGGGCTCCTCGACGGCGGCCGGGAGCGCCCGGAACTGCTCGACGCCGGCGAACGCCTCGGCCTCGGCCGCGAGACCACCGGCGAGCTCCTCGACTCACTGGAGAAGGCCGGGCTGCTCGACGACGAAGCGGCCACCCGGGAGGCGCTCGCCCGCTACCCGCAGCCGCACCGCGACCTGCTCGGCCCCGACCTCGCCTCGCTCTCCCTCGTGCACCCCGAGCCCGGCGCCGCACCGGCCGTGCTGAGCGCCCGGGCGGCGGCCCGCGTGGAGGTGCGCGGCGCCGGACGGGTGGGCACGGCGGTGGCGGCCGTGCTCGCGGCGGGCGGCGTCGGCGCCGTCACCGTCGTGGACGGCGGCCGGGTCACCCCCGGCGACTGCTCCCCCGCCGGCCTCCCGCCCACCGAGGTCGGCCGGCTGCGGGCCACGGCCGCCCGCACCGCCGTCCAGCGCGCCACGGGCCGGGGGCCGGCCGCGCCGCAGCGCCGCGCCCCCGCCGGCGCGCACGCGGCCCCGCCCTCGCTCGTGGTGCTCGCGCCCCGCGACGGCAGCGGCGCCTTCGCGGGCGGCGCCGTGGGGGCCCGCAGACTGATGCGGGCCGGAGTACCCCACCTGTACGTCGGCGTGCTGGAGCACCTCGGCGTGGTCGGGCCGCTCGTCCTGCCCGGCGCCTCGGCCTGCGGCGGCTGCCTCGCCCTCACCCGCAGCGACGAGGACGCGGCCTGGCCCCGGCTGCTCGCCCAGCTCGCCGACGACGGCCCCGGGCGGCCCCGCACCCCGGCCTGTGACAGCGCCCTGGCCACCGCCGTCGCCGGGCTCGCCGCCCTGCACGTGCAGCTGTACCTCGACGGCACCCGGCCGCCGAGCATGGACGGCTGGTGCGAGGTGTCGGCCGTCGACGGCCTCGCACGGCGGCTGCGGCTGACCGGCCACCCCGACTGCGGCTGCCTGTGGCAGCCCGCGGCCCTGCGCTGAGCACCCGGGCCGGGCCGACCGCGGCGCCGCCCGGGTGCCGTACTGTCAGCCCTCCCGCACTCTCCACAATTCGGCCGGGCCCGACCGGCGAGCGGGCACAATGGCGTAGTGACCGCTGCCCTCGGACCTCGCAGCTAGCGAAGGCCGCCCGGGGGCGTCTGACTGGGAGGCCCGGGTGAGCGATCTTCCGCGCAAGGCAATGACCCGCACGGCAAGGCTCGCCGCTCTGCCGCTGGGGATGGCCGGCCGGGCCACGCTGGGCCTGGGCAAGCGGCTCGGCGGGCGCTCCGCCGAGGTGGTGACGGCCGAGCTCCAGCAGGCCACGGCGGACCAGCTCTTCAAGACCCTCGGCGAGCTGAAGGGCGGGGCGATGAAGTTCGGGCAGGTGCTGTCCGTCTTCGAGGCCGCCCTGCCGGAGGAGGTCGCCGGGCCCTACCGGGCCGCGCTGACGAAGCTTCAGGACGCCGCGCCCCCGATGCCCGCCGCGAAGGTGCACGCCGTGCTCGCCGAGCGGATGGGCAAGGGCTGGCGCAAGCAGTTCAAGAGCTTCGACGACAAGCCGGCCGCCGCCGCCTCGATCGGGCAGGTCCACCGGGCCGTCTGGCACGACGGGCGCCGGGTCGCGGTCAAGGTGCAGTACCCCGGCGCGGGCGACGCGCTGCTCGCGGACCTCTCCCAGCTGAGCCGGGTGGCCTGGCTGGTCGGCCCGCTCATCCCCGGGCTCGACATCAAGCCGCTGATCACCGAACTGCGCGAGCGGGTCTCCGAGGAGCTGGACTACGCCCTGGAGGCGGCCGCGCAGCGCCGGCACGCCGAGGAGTTCGCCGGGGATCCCGACATCCTCGTCCCCGGCGTGGTGGCCCAGGCCGACCAGGTGCTGGTCACCGAGTGGATGGACGGCACCCCGCTCGCCGAGGTGATCGCGAACGGCACCCAGGAGGAGCGCGACCGGGCCGGGCACCTGCTCGCCCGCTTCCTGTTCGCCGGCCCGTCCCGCACCGGGCTGCTGCACGCGGATCCGCACCCGGGCAACTTCCGGCTGCTCAAGGACGACGGCCCGGCCGAGGGCTGGCGGCTCGGCGTCCTGGACTTCGGCACCGTCGACCGCCTCCCCGACGGGCTGCCGCGCCCGATCGGGGACTCGCTGCGGATGGCCCTGGCCGGCGACGCCACGGGCGTCCTGGAGATGCTCCAGGAGGAGGGCTTCGTCAAGCCCTCGATCCGGCTGGACCCGGACGCCGTCCTCGACTACCTGCTGCCGATGATCGAGCCCGCCCGCGTCCAGGCCTTCCACTTCACCCGGACCTGGATGCGCGCCCAGGCCGCCCGGATCGCCGACCCGCGCTCCCCCGCCCACAACCTGGGCAAGCAGCTCAACCTGCCGCCCTCGTACCTGCTGATCCACCGGGTGACCCTGAGCACGATCGGCGTGCTCTGCCAGCTCGGCGCCGAGGCACCGCTCCGGGCCGAGATGCTGGAGTGGCTGCCGGGCTTCGCCCGGGACGGCGTGCCCCGGCAGGACGTGACGACGAAGCGCTGACCGCCCGTCGGTGCCCCGGCGGGCCCGGCACACGGCGATGGCCCCGACCCCCCACGGGGTGCAGCCAACCCCCGGTCACGGGGGGCGCCCCCCGGGGGCGCACCCGGGGGGGGGGGGCGGCGACAAAAAAAAAGGGACAGGCCCCGCCGTTAGGGGCCCCCC